>JAKANU010000236.1 GCA_021812315.1 Pseudomonadota bacterium | reverse complement strand
GCAATCCAGTTGAAAATCTTGACCGCGGTGGGCACCGCGATCAGCATCGTCGCGTACATGAAGAACAACTGCCCGGTCACCGGCATGCCCGAGGTGAACATGTGGTGCGCCCAGACGATGAACGACAGGATCGCGATGCTCGAGGTAGCGTAGACCATCGAGGCGTAACCAAACAGCTTCTTGCGCGCGAACGCCGGCACGATCTGGCTGATGATGCCAAAAGCCGGCAGGATCATGATGTACACCTCCGGGTGACCAAAGAACCAGAAGATGTGCTGGTACATCACCGGGTCACCGCCGCCCCCCGGGTTGAAGAAACTGGTGCCGAAATGACGGTCCGTCAAGGTCATCGTGATGGCACCGGCGAGCACCGGCATCACGGCGATGAGCAGGTAGGCGGTGATCAGCCAGGTCCAGCAGAACATCGGCATCTTCATCAAAGTCATGTCCGGCGCGCGCATGTTCAGGATCGTGACGATGATGTTGATCGAGCCCATGATGCTCGAGGCACCCAGAATGTGCAAGGCAAAAATGCCGGTGTCCATCGACGGGCCCATTTGCAGCGTCAGCGGAGCGTACAGAGTCCAGCCTGCTGCCGGCGCGCCGCCGGGCATGAAAAACGAGCTGGCGAGCATCAGGCCGGCCGGAATCATCAACCAGAAGGAGAAGTTGTTCATCCGCGCGAAGGCCATGTCGGGCGCACCGATTTGCAACGGGATCATCCAGTTTGCGAAGCCGACAAAGGCCGGCATGATGGCACCAAACACCATGATCAACCCGTGCATCGTGGTCAACTGGTTGAACAGCTCCGGATTGACGAACTGCAATCCTGGTTGAAACAACTCGGCGCGGATGATCAGCGCCAGCACACCACCGAGCATCAGCATGGTCAGGCTGAACAGCATGTACAGCGTGCCGATGTCCTTGTGGTTGGTGGCAAACACCCAGCGGCGCCAGCCGGTGGGTGTCACGCCATGGTGGTGATCGAGGACGGGGTGGTCTAGAACGGCGCTCATCAATGATCTTTCTTCAACTTCGTGTTCTGGTGGCCGTCCATCACTGACGCGCCGCCTTGACGTCGGCAGGCTGCACCAGCTCGCCGGTATGGTTCGACCAGTGGTTCTTGGTATAGGTAATGACGGCTGCGATATCGGTGTCGCCGAGGATCTTCCATGATGGCATGGCACCGTTGTTCTGCCCCTTGAGGAGCACCGCGATCTGTTTGCTCTTGTCGGCGTCGAGCACCACGGCGGCACCGTCAAGCGGCTTGACCGGTCCACCCCCCTTTCCGTTGGCCTGATGACAGACCACGCAGTTGGCGGCATAAACCTTCTCGCCGCGCGCCATGATTTCGGCCATGCCCCAGACCTTGTTCGGATCGTCGGCCTTCGCTGCCATCAGCTTCTTCTCGCCCTCGACCCATCTTGAGTAGTCCTGCGCCGAGACGACCCTGACATGGATCGGCATGTACGCGTGCTCCTTGCCGCAAAGCTGCGAACACTGCCCGTAGTAATCGCCAATCTTTTCAGCGCGAAACCAGGTATCACGCACAAAGCCCGGAATCGCCGCCTGCTGCACGCCCAGTGCCGGTACATACCAGGCGTGGATCACGTCATTGGCGGTGGTGATGAGGCGCACTTTCTGATTCACCGGAACGACCAGCGGATGGTCGACCTTGAGCAGATAATCGTCGACCGGAGCAGCTGCGTCAGGGCCGCCCTTGCTCGACAGGGTGCGCTGCGCGCGATCCAGCGCCGAGATGAACCCAATGCCCTCGCCCTCGCCCTTGAGGTAATCGTAGCCCCACTTCCATTGCATGCCCGTCACCTTGATGGTGAGGTCGGCATTGCTCGTATCCTTCATCGCCACCACCGCCTTGGTCGCCGGCAGCGCCATCAGAATCACGATGATGAAAGGCACCACGGTCCAGATGATTTCCACCGTTGCCGATTCATGAAAATTTGCGGCCTTGTGCCCGACCGATTTGCGATGCTTCCATATGGAGTAGAACATCACTGCAAAGACCGCCACGAAAATCACCGCACAGACGATCAGCATGAACCAGTGCAGCCAAGCCTGGTCCTGCGCGATCTTCGTCACGGCCGGTTGCAGATTGAGCTGGTTGACGGCCGGGCCACCCGGCAAGTCATTGACCGCCCATGCGGCGCCAGTCAGGACGGTCAGGGTCCAGGCGCCAGCCGCGCGCAGCAATGCGGACAATGAATCGAAAATGCTTTTCATCACACTCACTCGTTGATTGCCGCAAAGACCCGCTCACGGCCGCAAAAATCACTTGGACGGCTTGCGCGGCGTGGGGCAACGGCGCAAAACCAGCGAGAATTGTAGTTCAGCCCTGAACATTTTGCTGGCGCGCTGTCAAGCCCCGTTTGTCAAGAACTGGCCGCTTATTTCCGCCCCTGACGCAAAGCCTCGCGCATCTGCTCGAGCGACAGCACGGTCTGCGAGCGCACGTCCAGGCGCGCCGGCGGCTTCAACGCGTGCCCGTAAACAATCTCAAAAGTGAGTTGCAACGGCGCCTGCGCCAGCGCCTGGTGCAGTCGATCCAGCCAGCGCCGGCCACGCAGGGCAGCAAAGCGCCGTGGCTGCAAATTGCGCCCCAGGCCGCGCAATTCCTGCAGCAAACGCTGCGGCGTCTCGAACGTCAGTGTGATGCGTTCCATATCCATCACCGGTTCGGCAAACCCGGCCTCGATGAGCATGTCGCCCCAGTCATGCATGTCGGTGAAGGCGTGCGCTGGCGCTGGCCAGTCAAGACGGTCGTAGAGCCGGCGCAGCTCAAGCAGGGTGTCCGGACCGAGACAGGAAAACATCAGGAAGCCGTCGACGGCCAGCGCCTGATGCCACTGCGCCATGAGGCTCAGCGGCTGCGCCGTCATGTGCAGGGCCATGTTCGACCACAGCATCTGAACTGCACCCGCAGCCGGCAACTCGAAGCGAGTCGACCCGCAGCGCCGGCGCCGGACCTGCCACCAGGGCACGGTCAGCGCGCGGGCCGCGTCGGCGGCGCGGGCCGCATCCGTTTCAGCGGCAAAACAAACCGCCTTGGGATAACGCTGCAACAAGCTGGCATGCGCCTGCAGGCCACCCCGCACCGGGTCCCAGTGCGCCCATCGCTGGGGCTGCAACTTGATGCAGGCCAGACGTTCCTGCATGCGCCGGGCCACTTCCTCATGCAGCCAGGGTGAAGCCTCGGCGCGCATTTGCTGCCAGCGCCGCGCAGCGTTCGGATCCATGGTCGGGGGGCGTTGGGTAGACATCGTGGCAGGTGCGTCGAATTCGGCAGAGTATATTGACTCCATGTTGTTTGCATCGATCCGAGGAGCGTTGGCGAAGTTGCCGAGCCAGTGCCGGGTCTGCCACGCCTGGCCCTCCGAAATCGTTTGTGAAGACTGTGTCAGCAGCTTTGCCCAGCCGCAGCCGCGCTGCCAAACCTGCGCAATCGTCGTGCCACACGGGCTGCGGCAGTGCGCAGCGTGCATCAAGACCGCGCCGCCGCTTGATGCGTGCCTTGCGGCGGTGTCGTATGCCTACCCATGGTCGGGACTGATCGTTGACTACAAGTTTCACGAGCAAGTGGGGCTGTGCAAAGCGTTTTGCCTGCTGCTACGCAGCACGCCCTGGGTGGAGCCGGCACTGGAGGCGGCCAATATCGTGCTGCCAATGCCGCTTTCCACAGCCCGCCTGCAAAGCCGCGGATTCAATCAGGCGCTGCTCCTGGCTCGCGGGCTGGCCCGCGACAGGACTGACTCGCGACTGCTGCTGCGCATCCGCGACACACCGGCGCAAAGCTCGTTGCCACGAGCCCAGCGCCTGCGCGCCCTCGACGGCGCCTTTGCCATCGACCCCGTGCAGCACAAGCGCCTGCGCGGCGCACGCGTCGTCCTCGTCGACGATGTCATGACCAGTGGCGCCTCGCTCTTTGCCGCCGCCAGCACGCTGCGCGCTGCCGGTGCCGCGCATATCACAGGGATCGTCATAGCCCGAACCGAGTAACCATGGAGCCGCGCCTTGCTTGGGGCGGCCCGGCGCTGCGGCAAGCCCCGCGCTGCCACAATTGAAGCATGTTTCAAATCGTTCTGGTCGAGCCGGAGATCCCGCCCAATACCGGCAACATCATCCGCCTGGCCGCCAACACCGGCTGCACGCTGCATCTGGTGGAACCGCTGGGATTTTCACTCGACGACAAGCACATGCGCCGCGCCGGGCTCGACTACCACGAATACGCCGAACTGAAGCGGCATACCAGCTGGCAGGTATTTTTGAACACTGAACAACCGGCACCCGAGCGCATGTTTGCCATGAGCACACGTGCCAGCCGCCTGGTGCATGAGGTGCAGTTTGCGGCGGGTGACTGGCTGGTGTTTGGCTGCGAGACCGCTGGTCTGCCGACCACAGTGCGGCAATGGTTTGCGCCGGATCAATACCTGAAGCTGCCGATGATCAAGGGCCAGCGCAGCCTGAACTTGTCCAACGCCGTGGCCGTCGCGGTGTACGAAGCCTGGAGACAAAACGGTTTTGGCGCGAGACCGGGGCCTGGGACTTAGGGAACATCTGAATAACCCGCGCCAATGCGGGAGCTGAAGGCCAAACAGTAGTTCAATGAATTCCGAATCACGATTCCACCGAAATTCTGGGCATAT
>JAKANU010000235.1 GCA_021812315.1 Pseudomonadota bacterium | reverse complement strand
GGCGCGCCCACCGGGATGATCATGAACTCCTGAATGTTGAGGTTGTTGTTGGCGTGTGCGCCGCCGTTGACCACATTCATCATCGGCACCGGCATTTGGGTGGCCGCCATGCCGCCGAAGTAGCGGTACAGTGGCAGGCCCGACTCCTCAGCGGCGGCGCGCGCCACCGCCATCGAGACGGCCAGCATGGCGTTCGCGCCCAGGCGTGATTTGTTTTCGGTTCCGTCCAGATCGATCAGGGTCTGGTCCAGAAACGCCTGTTCCGAAGCGTCCAGCCCCAACACAGCTTCGGAGATCTCGGTATTGATGTGTTCGACCGCCTTGAGCACGCCCTTGCCCAGGTAGCGGCTCGGGTCGCCGTCGCGCAGCTCAATGGCTTCACGGCTGCCGGTGGAGGCGCCCGAGGGTACGGCAGCGCGGCCCATGGTGCCGGACTCGAGCAGAACATCGCATTCCACTGTGGGATTGCCGCGCGAGTCAAGAATTTCGCGACCGACGATATCAACAATTGCACTCATGGATTTCTTTCAATAACAAAGCAAAAATATACAGTCAATCCGGGTGCCAGGGGGATCATGATGGGGCGCATCCCTCAGGCCAGGCCTCGCTCCAGAAAACCGTGCCGCTTGGTCACGGCGTCGAGTGCCAGCAGACTCTCGAGCAGGGCTTTCATGTGCTTGAGCGGCACCGCGTTCGGTCCATCGCTCAAAGCCCTGGCCGGGTCGGGATGGGTTTCCATGAACACGCCGGCCACGCCAACCGCTACCGCCGCGCGCGCCAGCACCGGCACCATCTCGCGCTGGCCGCCGCTGGCGCCGCCCAGGCCGCCGGGCAACTGCACCGAGTGGGTGGCGTCAAATACCACCGGCGCGCCGGTCTCGCGCAGGATTGCCAGGCTGCGCATGTCCGAGACCAGGTTGTTGTAGCCAAAGCTCGCGCCGCGTTCGCAGGCCATGAAGTTGTCCTCGCTCAGGCCCCTGGAACGCGCTGCCGCGCGTGCCTTGTCGATCACGTGCTTCATGTCGTGCGGCGCCAGGAACTGGCCCTTCTTGATGTTCACCGGCTTGCCCGACTGCGCCACGGCGCTGATGAAGTCGGTCTGGCGGCACAGGAACGCCGGTGTCTGCAACACATCCACCACCGCCGAAACCCGGGCAATCTGCTCCTGCGTATGCACATCCGTCAACACCGGCACGTTGAGCTCGCGTTTGATCTTTGCCAGGATTTCCAGACCCTCGTCCAGGCCGGGGCCGCGAAAGGACGCGCCGCTGGAGCGGTTCGCCTTGTCAAAACTGCTCTTGAAAATGAAAGGGATACCCAGGCTGGCAGTGATTTCTTTCAGGGTGCCCGCCGTGTCCATCTGCAACTGCTCGGACTCGATCACACAGGGCCCGGCAATCAGAAACAGGGGGCGTTCCAGTCCAACCTCGAATCCGCACAGTTTCATCAGGCCACCGCTTTCAAACGCACCGCCGCACCCTGGTGCTCCAAAGCCGCCTTGATGAAGGCGTTGAACAGCGGATGACCGTTCCATGGCGTGGACTTGAACTCAGGGTGAAATTGCACACCGACGAACCAGGGATGAACGCCCGGGTCGAGCTCAACGATTTCAGTCAGGTGCTCGCGCTGGGTCATGGCCGAGATCACCAGCCCGGCCTGGCGCAGTTGGTCGAGAAAATTCACGTTCGCTTCGTAGCGATGGCGGTGCCGCTCGGTCAGGACATCGCCGTAGATCTTGTGCGCCAGCGTTCCGGGCATCACATCCGAACTCTGCGCACCCAGCCGCATGGTGCCGCCCAGGTCGGAGTCGGCATTGCGGGTCTTGATCGAGCCGTCGGCGTCCTTCCATTCGGTGATCAGGGCGATCACCGGGTGGCTGGAGTCGGGCTCGAACTCGGTGCTGTTGGCGTTTGCCAGGCCGGCCACGTGGCGGGCAAATTCGATCGTCGCGACCTGCATGCCCAGGCAGATGCCCAGGTACGGCGTCTTGCTCTCGCGGGCGAAGCGCGCGGCACAAATCTTTCCTTCGATGCCGCGCTTGCCAAAGCCGCCGGGCACCAGAATCGCGTCATATTTGGCGAGTTGCTTGACGTTCTCGGGCGTGATGGTTTCCGAATCGACGTAGCCGATTTTCACGCGGGCGTGATTGCGCATGCCGGCGTGGCGCAAGGCTTCGTTGAGCGATTTGTAGCTGTCGCTCAAATCCACATACTTGCCGACCATGGCGATGTTGACCTCGCCCTGTGGATGCTCGAGTTCGTGGACCAGATCGTCCCAGCGCTTCAGATTTGCCGGCGGTGTATTCAGGCGCAGCTTGTCGCAAATCAGGCCGTCCAGTCCCTGCTCGTGGAGCATGCGCGGCACCTTGTAGATGGTGTCGACGTCCCACATCGAGATCACGCCCCAGTCCGCCACATTGGAAAAAAGCGAAATCTTTTCGCGCTCCTCGCTCGGGATCGGGCGGTCGGCGCGGCAGATCAGCGCATCGGCCTGGATTCCGATCTCGCGCAGTTGCTTGGCGGTGTGCTGGGTCGGCTTGGTCTTGAGTTCACCTGCCGCTGCGATCCAGGGCACGTAGCTCAAATGCACAAAGGCGCAGGTGTTCTGACCCATCTTCAGACTCATCTGACGCACGGCTTCGAGAAACGGCAGGGACTCGATGTCGCCCACCGTGCCGCCAATTTCGACGATCGCCACATCCACGGCTTCGGGGGTGCCCACGCCCGCGCCGCGCTTGATGAATTCCTGGATCTCGTTGGTCACGTGCGGAATCACCTGCACCGTCTTGCCCAGGTAGTCGCCACGGCGCTCCTTCTCCAGAACGCTCTTGTAGATCTGCCCGGTGGTGAAATTGTTGGCCCGGCGCATGCGCGTTTCAATGAAGCGTTCGTAATGGCCAAGGTCGAGGTCGGTCTCGGCGCCGTCGTCAGTCACAAAGACCTCGCCGTGCTGAAACGGCGACATGGTGCCGGGGTCAACGTTGAGGTAGGGATCGAGCTTGATCAGGGTGACTTTGAGGCCTCGCGATTCCAGAATCGCAGCGAGGGAGGCTGAGGCGATTCCCTTGCCAAGGGAGGACACCACACCGCCGGTGACGAAGACAAATTTGGTCATGTCAGGTTGGGCGCGAAGCCCAATGGGGTGGAAATGTGAATTATAGAGGTGCTACATTGCTGGCATGAACGATCTTGCTGGAAAACACATCGTCCTCGGGCTCACTGGCGGCATTGCCTGCTACAAGGCTGCCGAGCTGTGCCGGGCCCTGATCAAGGAGGGCGCGACGGTTCAGGTCGTGATGACCTATGCGGCCAGTCAGTTCGTCACCTCCATCACCATGCAGGCCTTGAGCGGGCGCACGGTGTATGACTCGACCTGGGACCAGCGCGATGCCAACAGCATGCCGCATATCAACCTCAGCCGCCAGGCCGATGCGATTCTGATCGCCCCGTGTAGTGCCGACTTCATGGCCAAGCTGCTGCATGGGCGTGGTGACGATCTGCTCAGCCTGCTGTGTCTGGCGCGCCCCTTGCGCACGGTACCACTGCTGATTGCGCCGGCCATGAACCGAGAGATGTGGCTGCACCCGGCGACGCAGCGCAACGTCGCGCAGCTCAGGCAGGATGGGGCCATTGTTTTCGACGTGGGGCGCGGCGATCAGGCCTGTGGCGAGACCGGCGATGGCCGGATGCTGGAGTCGCAGGAGTTGCTTGAGGATGTGATTGCCTTTTTCCAACCCAAGCCTCTGGCCGGTCATCGGGTTCTGATCACCGCCGGACCGACCTACGAAGCCATCGATCCGGTGCGCGGCATCACCAACCTCTCGAGTGGCAAGATGGGTTTTGCTCTGGCGCGCGCCGCCTGCCAAGCCGGTGCCCAGGTGACCCTGGTGGCCGGACCGGTGCATCTGAGCACGCCGCGGGGGGTCAGCAGAATCGACGTTGTTTCAGCGCAAAACATGCTTGAAGCAACCGTGCAGCATGCGCCGGAAGCTACTATCTTTATAGCAACGGCGGCTGTGGCGGACTGGCGGTCGGCCGCTGCGGCTGAACAAAAGATCAAGAAGGACGGCAGCGGCGCCGTACCCGCGCTGTCCTTTGTCGAGAACCCGGACATCCTTGCCACGCTGGCGCAGTCGCCGCGGGCCCGTTCAGGTGCCCTGTATTGCGTGGGCTTTGCCGCCGAGAGCCACGATCTGCTGGCCCATGCCCGGGCCAAGCGTGAGCGCAAGGGTGTGCCTTTGCTGGTGGGCAACATCGGCCCGGCGACTTTTGGCCAGGACGAAAACGCCCTGCTGCTCGTTGACGAACACGGCAGCACCGAGATGGCGCGCGACTCCAAACTCAGCCTTGCTCGCAAATTGATAGCTGACATCGCAAGACGCACGGGCGCTGGAGCCAAAAAGTAATGGAAATCGACGTCAAGATCCTCGATCCGAGGATGGCCGCCCAATTGCCAAGCTACGCGACGCCTGGCAGTGCCGGACTGGACCTGCGCGCCTGCCTGTCCGAGCCGTTGAGGCTGCAGGCCAACGCATGGCAACTGATCTCAACCGGCATCGCGATCCATCTTGCCGACCCCGGCTTTGCCGCAATCATCCTGCCGCGCTCCGGGCTGGGACACAAGCACGGCATCGTGCTGGGCAACCTGGTGGGCTTGATCTACAGCGACTATCAGGGCGCGCTCATGGTCAGTGCCTGGAACCG
>JAKANU010000011.1 GCA_021812315.1 Pseudomonadota bacterium | reverse complement strand
CCAGTTCGCAATTGACCCCTTGAAATAGCTGTCGCCCACCTCGACTGCAGGCAAGTTTGGAGAAAGAAAGAGTGGCGGCGGTATTCAATTCTTGGCGTTGCAAAAGCGGTACGCCAATTTTAGGGTCGCGATGTCCCCGAACACCGGGCTTAACATTACTTTACCCAATGCAGCCAACGACAGTGCGGCGTCCGCCGGTCGCGGTCGCGGTTGCGGTTGCGAATCGTGCGGCTGCCGGGCTCACTGAGCCTGTCGACACAAGTCTACAAAACGCATCCGACAGCTGATGATCAGGTTTTGACGCGCCGCATCCTTGTCACCCAGTGCATCGTAGACCAGGTAGCGCCCCAGATACGGTTCGGAATCGTTCGGGTCCAGCATGATGGAGCGGTTGAAGTCGCGCAACGCTTCGGCATACCGCTTGGTGTAGAAATACGCGACGCCGCGGTCACTGTACAGCCAGCTGTGATACGGAAGAAAATTCAGGCCGGCATCAAAATCGAGTATCGCTGCGGCGTATTGTTCCTGCCTCAAATAGGCCATGCCACGGCTGTGATATATCCTTCCCATCCGGCTGGTCTTGTCCTTGCCCTGGGCCAGGCGCAGCGCGTCGTCCCACACGCGCAAGGGCGTTGACATTGTGGTGAGCCGATTCCAGCTCCCGGCGGCAAATGCCAGAGATAGCGCGACAAACAGTGCCGCAGTGTAGCGGGCACTTAGCTTGCCGAAAATAAATGGAAAGGCAGCCGCAAGGCAAGGCATCCACAAATAGCTGCGATAAAGAACAAAGATCTCCTGAATTCTGACGGTCGACAATTCGGTCGCAAACAACAACCACGGCACCAGCAGCGAAAACCCCAGCAATCCGGTTCGCCCGCGCTTGAGAAGCAAGTACGTCGCGACAAGCGGATATGCGAGGAAGAGCGGGACAAATGCAGTCTGCGGCCAACTCAAGAGGCTTTGCGGAAAATGTCCCGGCATGTCGATGGACATCCACTGCGGGTTCGGTACGACCCATAGCAACAGGTACCTGAAAAACATCAGGCACTGTCCCAGCAATGACAGGGGATAAGCGAGCTTCGGATCAATGTGAAGTTCGGCCAGCATCGCAGCGCCGAAGGGCTCGTAGGGGCTGCCAACGATGCCCCCTCGCTTGACCTGCACCACCGTGTAGAGCCCGATGAGGGCGTACATGAAAAAAGTCAGGCCAAACTCGCGTACCAACGCTACAGTCGGCCGGCGAAACAGCAAGAGAATCGCCACCGCAACGGCCGGAACCATGATGGCGTGTTCCTTGGACAGAACTGCCAGGAAGTAGGCCAGACACGAGGCCAGGAGCCAGCGGCGCCGAGTACGCAGCAAGCCCTCCAGGAACAGCAGCCAGGTCAACAGTGCAAACGTAGTCGCCAACAGCGTGGTGCGTTGCATAAGGTAGGCAACGCCGTAGACAGACGCCGGATTCAGAGCAAACCAGCAAGTCCCCCAAAAGGCCAACCACGGCAAGGTCAGTGCCCCCGATACGGCAAGCTTTGCGCTTTGCGGTTCATCGCGCATTGCCGTTTCAAACAGTCTGCGCAGCAGCAGGAAAACCAGCCACGAATTGACAATGTGCAGCGCAAGATTGCCCCCACGCTGCCAGGCCAAGTCCGCACCAAAAACTGCGGTGACCCACGCAAAAGTCGCGTGCGACAGATCGCGCAATTTCAGGCTCGGGCTCACCGAGAATGGATCGACAACGCCGGGGCCGAAGTAGGTGATATCGTCAAAAACCGGAGGGTTGGACAGGAAGCCGCCGTACAGAAGGGTGAGGGCCAGGGCTAGCGCTAACAGCAGCAGCGGCATGCGCACGCGCTGCGACCAGCCTTCCATAGCGGGCATTGTGCTCGCATCTTCCTTCTCGGCTGCAGTCTTTTCCTGCTCAACGCTCATGGTCACAATTGTAACTGGCGCCTGGATCGGACCGAGGCGCAACGGGGTGCTGATCAAGCGTAATAAGCCGCCACAAAATCCTCGAAGCTCCCCTGGTCCTGCTGTTCAATCTGTCGCTGCTTCAGGAACGACTCCTGCACACTGTCCCGAAAACGGGCGCCAGTCGCGGCATCGACAGGCTGGGCCAGCAGTTGCTGTTGGTGCCGCTCGGACCACTGCAGGGCGTAGCGGAAGAAGCCCCCTGCATCGCGCACACCATCGAGAACCTGCGCCGATGGCGTGATTTCGGGGTGATCGATGCGCTCACGCAGGCTCTGCATCGTCCTCGCGTAGTTGGTGCCACCGTAGGCGGCGTCGAGCATCGCGGCAAACGGCTGCATGTCGTCAAATAGTTCATGTGCCAGGGGGCGGAACCGCTGTTCACGGTTGTGGGCCAGCAAATGCAGGTCGGGCTGACGACCTCGATTGACCACGCGGCGCTTGTTCTCATCGTTTTCACTTTGCTCACGACTGGTGATGGGCGGGCTGTCACGAAACAGGCACATCAGCAGCAGCACGTCGGCGAACAGGCTCTGCTCGGGAGCAATGCCAATGTCAATCGTCGGGTTCAGGTCAAACAGGCGCACTTCAAGGTATTGCACGCCAAGACTTTGCAGCGCCTTGGCCGGGCGCTCGGGCGCCACCCGCTTGGGCCGGATCGAGGCATAAAACTCGCTTTCGGTTTGCAGCAAGCAGGCATTGAGTTGCCTCCAGCGCGCACCATCGCGCACACCAAGCTCTTCGTAATAGGGGTCCGGCGTGCGAATCGCCGCTTCCAGCGCCTGCGTGTATTCGAGCAGCGAATTGAAACTCACCTGCAGGTTGGCCTGGGCCCGGTTCTGGTAACCCAGATCGCTCATGCGCAAACTCGTCGCATGCGGCCCGTACCGGGTTCCGGGGAGCAGTTCCAGCAAATCGGACTTGCGCCCCTGCAGAAATGACTCGCACACCGCGGGCGAAGCACCAAAAAGGTAGGGGATCAACCAGCCAAAGCGCAGGAAGTTGCGGATCAGGCCAAAGTAGCGTTCGCTGACAAAATCCTGCATCTTGGCCGGACCCTGGCAGCAGTCCTTCAGTGCCAGCCAGAAGCCGTCGGGCAGCGACCAGTTGTAGTGTGCGCCGGCAATTGTCTGCATCGTGCGTCCGTAGCGCAGGCTCAGACCCTCGCGGTAGACCTCCTTGAAACGCGCCGCGTTGGAACTGCCGTAGTCGGCGATGGCAATGTCCTTGTCGTCGCCAAGCACGCAGGGCATGGAGCCAGCCCACAGCAATTCGCCCCCCAGGTGCGCGGCCACATAGCGATGAATATCGCGCAGGAACTCGAGCGGGAAACGGGCGTCCTGCGAGGGCGGCGTGATGAATTCGAGCAGCGCCTCGGCGTAGTCGGTCGTGATCCACGGGTGCGTCAACTTCGAACCCAGAGCAGCCGGATGCTGCGTGCGGGCCAAGTGCCCGGAGCCGTCGACGCGCAGGCATTCGCGCTCGAAACCACGGGTGATGCCACGCAGGACCCGGGCCTGAGCCTGACCGGTGAATTGTCCGACGGCGTCGCAACAGGTGAATTTCAGCATTGGCGCACGCGCCCTGGCGCTCGGACGAGCGGTCCGTGGAACAATGGTGTCATGTTTTATCTGCCTGAATTTGCCGCCCCACAACGATTTGTCGAGCCTGCTGCAGCTCTGGCCATGGTGCGTGCCATCTACGATACCAGTATGACACACCTGCGCGAGGCCATGCAGCGCTTTGTCGACGGCGCGGCACTGCCAGCTCCGGTGCGTGCCTGCTACCCCTTTGTGCGCGTGCAGACTGATACCGTGGCGCGCCGCCACGGCGCTGACACCTCGGCCCTGAGCTATGGGTTTGTCGCTGGACCGGGACGCTATGAAACCACCCTCACACGCCCCGATCTGTACGCCGACTACTATCTTGAGCAGTTCGCCCTGCTGCTGAAGAACCACCATGTGGCGCTGGAAATCGGCACCAGCTCGCAGCCGATTCCGGTGCATTTCTCGTTTGCCGAGAACGACCACATCGAAGGCGGTCTGAGCGCGACGCGACGCGAGCTCATGCGCGACATGTTTGACCTGCCAGACCTCACGACCATGGATGACGGCATTGCCAACGGCACGCACCAGACACGCCGCGGCGAGGCCGAGCCGCTTTCGCTGTTTACGGCGCCGCGGGTGGACTACTCGCTGCACCGCCTGCGCCATTACACCGGCACAGCGCCCGAGCATTTCCAGAATTTCATCCTGTTCACGAACTACCAGTTCTATGTTGACGAGTTTGTCCGGCTCGGTCAGGCGGCCATGAACGATCCAGCCAGCGAATACACGGCGTTTGTCGAACCTGGCAACAAGGTGCATCGGCGCTCGGGTATGGCTGCCAGCACTGGTGACGGTTCCGGCGCGGCGCCGGCACGCCTCCCACAGATGCCGGCCTACCACCTGGTGCGCGGCGACCGCAGCGGCATCAGCATGATCAACATTGGCGTCGGACCGGCCAACGCAAAGACCATCACCGACCATATCGCGGTGTTGCGCCCGCATGCCTGGATCATGCTCGGCCACTGCGCCGGGTTACGCAACTCGCAACAACTCGGTGACTATGTGCTGGCGCACGGCTACGTGCGCGAAGATCACGTGCTCGATGAGGAGTTACCGCTGTGGGTGCCGATACCCGCGTTGGCGGAAATTCAGCTGGCACTGGAGGCCGCCGTGTCGCAAGTCACGCAACTGCGCGGTGCCGAACTCAAGCGCGTGATGCGCACCGGTACCGTGGCTTCCACCGACAACCGCAATTGGGAGCTTTTGCCAGACAATGGCCCGCAGCGGCGCTTCAGCCAGAGCCGCGCGGTGGCGCTGGACATGGAAAGCGCCACCATCGCCGCCAACGGCTTTCGCTTTCGCGTTCCCTACGGGACCTTGCTGTGCGTGAGTGACAAGCCGCTGCACGGCGAGATCAAGCTGCCAGGCATGGCCAACCATTTCTACCGCGAGCGCGTCGACCAGCATTTGCGTATCGGCATGCTGGCGCTGGAACTGCTGCGCCAGCAGGGCGTGGATCAGTTGCACAGCCGCAAGCTGCGCAGCTTCTCCGAAGTGGCGTTTCAGTAACCGGCACAAGCGCCCATGGACGCACCCCTGCTCTCGGCCCGCAACCTGTGCAAACGCTACGCTGGCAGCAGCGTCGTTGACGACCTGTCATTTGAGATTGCGCCGGGTGAGTGCCTGGGCATGATCGGCCCCAACGGAGCCGGCAAGACGACCGGCGTTCGCATCTGCCTGGGACAGACCACGCCGGATGCCGGCACGGTGCTGGCGCTGGGCCTGCAAATGCCCCGAGACGCCCTGGCCATCAAGGCGCAACTTGGGGTCGTGGCGCAAAACGACACCCTGGATCCGGATTTCAGTTGTGCCGAAAACCTGCTGGTTTACGGCCGATATTTCGGCATGCGCGAGGCGGCCATTCGCCGCCGGATTCCACAATTGCTCGACTTTGCGGCACTCACACCCAAGGCTGCCGCCAAGCCCGGCGAGCTCTCCGGGGGCATGAAACGCAGGCTCTCGCTGGCACGCGCGCTGATCAACGACCCGCGCCTGCTCATGCTCGACGAGCCGACCACCGGACTGGACCCGCAGGCGCGTCACCTGATGTGGGAGCGCCTGCAGGTGTTGCTGGCGCAGGGCAAATCCATCCTGCTGACAACGCATTTCATGGACGAGGCCGAACGCCTGTGCAATCGCCTGCTGGTGATCGACCACGGCAAGAAGATTGCCGAGGGTCGGCCGCGCGAGCTGATTGCCCGGCATCTTGAGCCCGACGTGATTGAAGTGTATGGCACGGGTGCGCTGGCCCTGGCGCAGGATGCCACGTTGCAATCGCTGGCCGCACGAGTCGAACTCAGCGGCGAGACCGCGTTCTTCTACACCGACAGCGCGCGCCAGTTGCTCGCGGCGCTCGAAGCCCATCCACAGTTGCGCACCCTGCACCGCCCGGCGAATCTGGAGGATCTGTTTCTCAAACTCACCGGTCGGCAGATTCGCGAGGAGGCCTGACTGCTATGAAACCTGTAGCTACTAACGAAGATTCGACGGGCGTTGCAGCCCGAACTGTGCCCTCGGTCTGGCGCCCGCCAAGGCTTTCCATGCGATGGTGGCCGGTGTTCCTGCGCAACCTGCTGGTCTGGCGCAAGCTCGCCATCCCCAGCCTGGTGGGCAACATTGCCGAGCCGCTGATGTGGCTGGTCGCCTTTGGCTACGGCATGGGTGCCCTGGTCGGGCAAGTGCGACTGGTCGGCGCCGAGGGGCCGACCACGGTGCCCTACCTGCTGTTTCTGGCCAGCGGCTCGATCTGCATGAGTGCCATGAACGCGGCGAGCTTCGAAGCTCTGTATTCGGCGTTCTCGCGCATGCACGTGCAAAAGACCTGGGATGGCATCATGAACGCCCCGGTCGATCTCGACGACGTCGTGCTTGCCGAGATGCTGTGGGCGGCGTTCAAGTCGCTGTTTACCGTCACCGCCATTCTGGGCGTGATGCTCGCACTCGGTATCAGCTACAGCCTCAAGCTGCTGGTGGCCTGGCCGGTGCTGCTCGGGGTGGGCATCACCTTCAGTTGTCTGGCGCTGATTTTCAATGCGCTGGCGCAGGGCTACGACTTCTTCACCTACTACTTCACCCTGTTTCTGACGCCGATGATGTTTCTCAGCGGCATTTTTTTTCCGCTCGATCAATTGCCCGAAGCGGTTCGCGCGCTCTCCCAGTGGTTGCCGCTGACTCACGCCGTCGATCTGGTGCGCCCGATGTTCATGGACCAGTGGCCGACCCAAGCGATGCGTCATCTGCTGGTCCTGCTTGTCTACGCCGCAGGTGGCTTCTGGATGGCGCTGGCGCTCACGCGCCGACGTTTTCGCCGCTGAGGGATGCCACCGATTGCGGGCCAATCCAGCATCGTTTATGGTTCGTGCATGACAACGCTTGATTTTCTGGTTCGTAAGGACCACCTCGGTACCACCGTGTTGCGCAGCGCGGCGGCCGCCTCCCTCAGCCTGGGTGAGGTGCGCCTTGACATCGACAAGTTTGCGCTGACGTCAAACAATATTACTTATGCAGCGTTTGGCCAGGCAATGAACTACTGGTCGTTTTTCCCGACCGCCGCGGACGACGCCGGCTGGGGTCGTATTCCGGTCTGGGGCTTTGCGACAGTCGTCCAGTCACTGCACGACCAGGTCGAGGTGGGAGAGAGGCTCTACGGCTACTACCCGATGTCGAGCAGCCTGGTGGTGCAGCCGACGCGGGTGTCGGGCGCGGGCTTCAGTGACGGTGCCAGCCATCGTACCGATCTGCATGCGGTCTACAACCAGTACCTGCGCTGCAGTGCCGACCCGTTTTACACGCCCCCAAGCGAGGATCTGCAAGCGCTCTTGCGTCCGCTGTTTGTGACCTCGTGGCTGATCGACGACTTTCTCGCAGACAACAACTTCTTCGGCGCCCTGGACGAACCCCGAGCTTCGGGCCTGATGTTGTTATCCAGTGCCTCGAGCAAAACCGCCTACGGCACGGCATTCCAGCTCGCGCAACGCCCCGGACTCAAAGTGATTGGCTTGACTTCGTCGGCGAATGTGGCGTTCTGCGAGAGTCTGGGCTGCTATGCCCGAGTGTTGAGCTACGAGCAACTAGGTGACATCGATGCAGGCGCGCCGTGCATCTATATCGACTTTGCCGGCAATGCCGCCTTGCGCCGGGAGATCCACGGCCGGTTCCGGAATCTGAAGTACAGCAGTTCCATCGGTGGCACCCACGTCGAGCACCTGGGCGGTGGGCGGGATTTGCCGGGGCCACGGGCCACCCTGTTCTTTGCCCCGGCGCAAATCAAGAAGCGTCACGCCGATTGGGGAGCCGAAGGTCTGAGCCAACGCCTTTTGCAGGCATGGCGCGCGTTTCTGGCCACGGTCAACAACCCGGCGCGCCCGTGGGTGGTGCTGCAGCAACACCGCGGCGCAGCGGCTGTGGAGCAGGCCTATCAACTGGTCTTGGGTGGTCACGGCGACCCAAGACAGGCTCACATGCTGAGCCTGTCCTGAAGGCGACACAGAGTCGTCCATCCTGGCTGCGACGATCCCGATGAAGCTGGCTTTGCTGTCGGACATTCACGCCAATATTCAGGCCCTCGAGGCCTGCCTGGCGCATGCCGAAGATCTTGGCGCACAAGGCTATGCCATCTTGGGCGATCTGGTGGGCTACGGTGCCGATCCGGTGGCCGTCGTCGAACGGGTCCAGGCTCTGCAGGCGCAAGGCGCCCTGGTCCTCAAGGGCAATCATGACGCGACCGCCGCACACCCCCCGGCGGTGGCCAGGACCGTGGGCGAGAGTACCGCGCTTTGGACGCATGCGCAATTGAGCCCCGCGCAGCGACACTTTCTCGATCAGTTGCCTCTGACCATCGAGCAGCAGGGCCTGTTTCTGGTGCACGCAAGCGCCGACAGCCCGCAACTGTGGCGCTATGTGTACGACGCGCGTGCCGCACGCGCCAGCCTCGACGCCGCCGGCGAAGCGCCGCAGGTCAGTTATGTTTTCTGCGGCCACGTGCATCAGCAAGCCCTGTACTATGGCGAAGCTGACTCGGCGCTGATGAAATACCTGCCCAGCGCCGGCCTGAGCATCGGCGTTGGCGGCCCGCAGCGCTGGCTCGCCACCGTTGGCTCGGTGGGCCAGCCACGCGACTTCAACCCGCAAGCCATGTACGCACTGTTTGATTCCGAACGTCTGCAACTGAGCTTTCAACGTGTCGCCTACGATCAGCAAGCAGCGGCGAATGCGATCCGGCGGGCCGGCCTGCCCGCCCTGTTTGCCGAACGCCTGCTGCTGGGTCAGTGATGAGGCTTGATTGATCCTGCTGGCGCAAATGGTGCCCAGCCGTTACGATCCGGCGATGCACTTTGGCGGCCCCCGACCATGATCGATCCAACTTCCACCTCCCAACCGACGTCGCAGTCGTCAACGCCTGTCATGCTTGCGCCGAGCAGCAAGTTCATCGGAACTTATTGGCCCAGTCCGCCCTATGCGGTGTACCGTGAAGCGCTGCCCTGGACGGAACCGCAGGCCTGCGACCTCGAGGACCTCAAAGGCGTGGTGCGGGCTTGCAAGCTCGCGCTGCTAACGCCCGCGGACAAGTCCATCCTGATCTTTGTGCCGCGCAAAACGGTGCCTGCGCGCATGCAGTTTTCGCACTTTCGACGCATCGCCTTGAAGGCGCCGATGCGCCCCGAAGGAACTTCGGGCGACGACAAGTTTGCCAGTATCCTGGATTACCGCGCGACCATCGACTATCGCATGGAGTCCACCTCGGGTGCAGTGATCAGCGGTCAAAAGGTGGGCGACATCGAGACTGGTTTTGGCTTGTTCCTGTTTACGCCGATGGATTCCGCCGGCACCGTGCAGCGCGTCTTCATTCCGCGCGAGGCATATGTCGGCATCACCTTCGGCGAACACGTCGGCAAGATGCTGATCCAGCAGAAGGCTGTCACATCGCAGCAGGTCGAACAGGCCGCCACCGAGCAGCAGGCGCTGCGCAGCAAAAAGCTCGGCGACCATCTGGTGAGCGAGGCCATCGTTTCGCCCGAGCAATTGATGGTGGCGCTCGACCAGCAGTCAAAGATTCCCATGATCCGCGTCGGCGAGGCGCTGACCCGATTGGGCTTCATCGATGAGCAGCAACTCAATCAGGCACTGGAGAAGCAAAAGACCGACCGCTCGGTACCCTTGGGTCAGTTGCTTGTGAACATGGGTTGCCTGAGCCGACACGACCTCAACACCGCACTGGCGCGCAAAATGGGCTACCCGGTGGTGGACGTTACGCATTTTCCGATCGAGGCCGAAGCGCTGCGCAAGATCCCACTGGCCACGGCGCTGCGCATGGGCGTGATGCCCCTGCTGTTGCGCGACAAGCTGCTGGTCATTGCCACCGGAGACCCGACGCGGCGCGATCTGCTCGAAGAACTCGAATTCATGCTGCAGATGCGTGTCGTCGCGACCCTGGGCGACGAACTGCTGATCCAGAAGCACCTGGGCGAAACCTATGAAAAGTTCGGGCTGGAAAGAGCTGACTCGGCAAGTGAAAGCAGCCACGCGGCGGACGCCGCCGGATCCGCGACGACCAGCAGCAGCGAATTGCTGCAATCGCTGGAGCTGTCGCACGACCAGGACGAGGACGAGGTCGAGAAGCAGATCGAGCAGTCCGACAACTCGCTGGTGCGTCTGATCAATACCATGATCATCGAGGCCTACAACCAGGGCGTTTCCGATATTCACATCGAGACGCACCCGGGACGCACAAAAACACGCGTGCGCTTTCGCAAGGACGGCGTCATGGCGCCCTATCTGGAGTTGCCGCCGAGTTACCGCGCGGCGCTGACGGCACGCCTGAAGATCATGGCCGATCTGGACATTTCGGAGCGACGCAAGCCGCAGGACGGGAAGATCGATTTTTCCAAGTTCTCCAGCCATCACAAACTGGAACTGCGTATTGCGACGATTCCGACCTTTGCCGGGCTGGAAGATGCGGTGATGCGCCTGCTGTCTTCGGCCAGGCCGATCCCGATGGAAAAGCTCGGACTCTCGCAGAACAACTTCAGCAACCTGCAAACTGCCGTCAGCCGTCCCTACGGCATGGTGCTGTGTGTCGGGCCCACCGGCTCAGGCAAGACGACGACACTGCACTCGGTGCTGGGCTACCTGAACACGCCCGAGCGCAAAATCTGGACCGCCGAGGACCCGATCGAAATCACGCAACCGGACTTGCGACAGGTCCAGGTGAATCCGAAAATTGACTGGACCTTTGCCAAGGCCTTGCGTTCCTTCCTGCGCGCCGATCCCGACGTCATCATGGTCGGCGAAATACGCGACGCCGAGACGGCACAAATCGCCATCGAGGCATCCCTGACCGGGCATCTGGTGCTCTCGACCCTGCATACCAACAGTGCCGCCGAGACGGTGACGCGGCTGATCGACATGGGCATGGACCCATTCAACTTTGCTGACTCCTTGCTCGCCGTGCTGGCGCAGCGTCTGGTGCGTCGCCTGTGCGCCAAGTGTGTCGTCCAAAGCCCGGCAAGCAAGACCTTGGTGGACGAATTGCTGGCCGATTACCTGCATGCGTTTCCGGCGGAACTGCGCCCGACACCGGATTCAGTTCTCGCCGAATGGCGAGGGCAATTTGCCAAGGATGGAAAACTCAGTCAATACCAGGCCCCCGGTTGCAGCCATTGCCAGGGCAGCGGATTGCGCGGGCGTGCCGGATTGCATGAGTTGCTGACGATGACCCCGGGCGTGCGCCGCCTGATCCAGACCGGAGCCCGACCCGAACAACTGCAATTCGAAGCCATCCAGAGCGGCTCACTGCGCACCTTGCGTCAGGACGGCATCTGCAAGGTGTTGGGCGGGCAGACCAGCATTGAAGAGGTTCGCGCCAACAGCAACGTCTGAGCCCGCTTCGGGATGCCCGACAATGCACCGATGACATCGAAGTCCCCAACACTCAGCGCGGCGCACCCGTATCAGGCGCTGACGCCCGAGGTGGTGATGGACGCGCTGGCCAGCGTCGGCCTGCATGGCGACGGCCGCCAACTGGCCTTGAGCTCCTACGAAAACCGCGTCTACCAGTTGCATCTGGAAGACGGCAGCGCGGTGGTGGCAAAGTTCTATCGTCCCGGGCGCTGGAGCGAGCAGCAGATTCTCGAAGAACACAGCTTTTCCACCGAATTGCTTCAGGCAGAAATTCCGGTGATCGCGCCACTGGCGCTCGGCGGCAGCACGTTGCACCACTTCGGGGGCTTCGCCTTCAGTGTGAGTCCGCGCCGTGGCGGGCGCACTCCAGAGCTAGACGACGCCGAAGTGCTGGAATGGATTGGTCGCTTTCTGGCGCGCGCACACCTGGTCGGCGCTGCCAAACCCTTTGCTGCTCGCCCCGCATTGGACCTGCAAAGCTTTGGCGTGGAACCCCGGCAGTGGCTGCTCGAACACGACCAGGTGCCGCTGGATGTGCAATCGGCGTGGGCCAGGGCATCCCAGGACGCTATTGATTTGATAGCTGGTCACGCCGTTTTGACAGGCTCTGCAGCCAAGAACAGTGATGACAACGAGCCGGTGCAGTGCCTGCGCCTGCACGGCGACTGTCACCCGGGCAACATCCTGTGGACACCCCTGGAGTCTGGCGCCAGCGCCGGGCCCGGGCCGCATTTTGTCGATCTTGACGATGCCCGCAGCGCACCAGCGGTGCAGGATTTGTGGATGCTGCTCAGCGGCAACCGCGCACAACGCACCCGCCAACTCGGCGCATTGGTCGACGGGTATGAGCAATTCCGTGAATTTGACCGTCGCGAGACGGCGCTGATCGAGCCGCTGCGCACGCTGCGCCTGATCCACTACAGCGCCTGGCTCGCGCAGCGCTGGGGCGACCCGACCTTTCCCATCAACTTCCCCTGGTTCGGCACCAGCGACTACTGGCAGGGCCAGGTGCAGATGCTCGAGGAGCAGATCGAGGCCATGCAGGAGCAGCCCTTGCAGGTCTGAGGGTTTACACCGGTGACAGGAGTCGCGTCCGGGCAAATACTTGCATGCGATTGCCATTATTCCAGCGTTGAAGGAGACCTATGCAGTTCAATCAAGCTTTCCGCGCCGTCGGCGCCACCGTGCTGGCCCTCTGGGCAGGGCTGGGCTGGAGCCAGGAGGTGGTGCTCAAGGTGGCGCACTTCCTGCCCCCGGGTTCGACAGCACACGCCAAGTTCATCACACCGTGGTGCGAGAAGATCAACAAGGAGTCAGCGGGCAGGCTAAAGTGCCAGATCTATCCGGCGATGCAGCTGGGCGGCACACCGCCGCAGTTGATCGACCAGGCGCGCGACGGCATTGCCGATATCGTCTGGACCTTGCCAGGCTACAGCGCCGGGCGCTTCCCGGCAGTCGAGGTGTTCGAGCTGCCGTTCATGACCAAGACAGCCGAGGGGGCCAGTCGCGCGCTGTGGGAATACGTCCAGGCGAACCGGCTCGATCAGACCGAGTTCAAGGACGTGCATCCAATTTTGTTTCACGTGCATGACGAAGGCCAGTTGCACCTGGTCAAGGGACCGATCCGGCAAATGTCTGATTTCAAGGGCCTGAAGCTGCGTGCGCCCACGCGTCAGACCAACAAGTTCCTCGCCGCGCTTGGTGCCACACCGGTGGGCATGCCGGTGCCTCAGGTCTCCGACGCGCTTTCCAAGGGCGTGATCGACGGCGCCATGCTGCCCTGGGAGGTGGTGCCTTCGGTGAAGGTGCAGGAGCTGGTGAAGTTCCATAGCGAGAGCGACCCAAAGGCGCGCGCCATCTATACGTCGGTGTTCATCTTCGCCATGAACAAGGCCAGGTATGACGGCCTGCCTGCCGAGTTGCGCAAGGTCATCGATGCCAACGGCGGCGCGGACGCGTCAGCCTGGGTTGGCAAGGTCTGGGATCAGTCGGCAACGGGCGCCCGCAAACTTGCCACCGATCGTGGCAATCAGTTCAACACCGTCGGCGTCGAGGAATTGCACAAGTGGGAACAGGCCGGTCAGACGGTCGTCGAGTCGTGGATCTCCGAGGCCTCGGCCAAAGGACTTGACGGCAAGGCCCTGCTCAAGAGCGCGCGCGAGCTGATCCAGAAATACGATCAGCGCTGAGCCGGGGCGCCTGGCGCAAGAAGCTGCTGTGTCGGACTCACTGGGCGCACCGCTGCCCGCGCCGCCAGACCGGCTGGGGCGCGGGCTGTTCCACGCCTCGCGCGCCCTCGCGGCCGGCGGTGGTCTGCTGCTGGTGGCGATCACGCTGATGTCGGTGGCGAGCATCGCCAGCCGCTTCGTCACCGGGCGCGGCCTCTCCGGTGACTTCGAACTGGTGCAACTCGGCTGCGCGGTGGCAGTTGCCGCCTTCCTGCCTTGGGGACAAATGCGTGGCGCCCACGTGATGGTCGACTTTTTCACTGAACATTCTGCAGAGCCGATCAAGAACCAGCTCGACGCGCTGGGTGCGGCGTTGCTGGCGATCTGCGCGGCGGTCCTGAGCTGGCGCATGGTCATCGGCACCATGGAGCTGCGCGCCAGTCAGGAGAGTTCGATGCTGCTCGGGGTGCCGACCTGGTACGCCTACGCACTCATGACGCCATCCTTTGCCCTGCTCTCGCTCGCCGCCTTCTACAGTGCCTGGCGCAAACTGCAGAGACCGACGCGATGAGCGGCACAGCAGTCGGCGCCGGCTTCTTTGTCCTCATGCTGGTGCTGCTGGCGCTGCGCGTACCCATCGCCATCTCGATGTTTCTGACAGGAGCTGCGGGCTACGTCACCATGGCAGGCTGGGATCCATTGCTGGCGTACCTGAAGACCATGGCCTACGCCCGCTATTCAGTCTACGACCTGTCGGTGGTCCCGCTATTCCTGCTGATGGGCAACTTCGCCTCGCGCGGTGGTCTGTCCAAAGCCCTGTTTGGTGCTGCGGAGTCCATCCTCGGTCATTACCGTGGCGGCGTCGCCATGGCTGCTGTGGGTGCCTGCGCCGGGTTTGGTGCCATTTGCGGCTCGTCGTTGGCCACTGCTGCAACCATGGGTCAGGTCGCCTTGCCCGAACTGCGCCGACTCAAGTATGCGCCTGGACTGGCGACCGGGACGCTGGCTGCCGCAGGCACCCTCGGGATCCTGATTCCACCGTCGATCGTGCTGGTGATCTACGCGATCCTGACCGAGCAGAACATCGCCAAACTTTTTACCGCAGCCTTCGTGCCGGGCCTGATTGCCGCGCTTGGCTACATGGCGGCAATCGCTATCTATGTGCGTCTCTATCCTGGCTCGGGGCCAGCCGGTGAACGACGCAGTGCATCCGAGCGCCTGCGCGCGCTGCTTGATGTCTGGCCGGTGTTGCTCATTTTTGTCACCGTCATTGGCGGCATTTACGGCGGCGTGTTCACGCCAACCGAGGCTGCGGCAGTGGGCAGCATCGGAACCGGGGTGCTTGCCGTACTCAAAGGCATGCGACTCGGCGGTCTGCTCGACTGCATTTACGCCACGGCCGAGGCCACCGCGATGATCTTCCTGATTTTGCTTGGCGCGGACCTGCTCAACGTTTTTCTGGCGCTATCGCAGATGCCCGCTGAATTGGCCGTCTGGGTACAGGGCTCCGGTCTGCCGGCGTTGCTGGTACTCGCGGCGATCATCCTGATCTACGTCTTTCTGGGTTGCGTCATGGACAGCCTGTCGATGATCCTGCTGACGATACCGATCTTCTTCCCGATCATCATGGGTCTGAACTTCTGGGGCCTGAACCCAACGGACAAGGCGATCTGGTTCGGCATTCTGGCCTTGATGGTGGTGGAAATCGGGCTGATCACGCCTCCGGTGGGTATGAACGTCTACATCATCAACAGCCTGGCACGCGATGTCCCGATGTCGGAGACCTTCCGGGGCATCGTGCCGTTCCTGATCTCGGACGCGCTGCGCGTGCTGCTGCTGGTATTCTTTCCAGGGCTCAGCCTGTTTCTGGTGCGCTTGATGGGTTGACCGATGCTCAACGCAGCCCAGACCCTTCTTCTTGCCGGCGCCGCGCAGGACACTGCCCTGGAATGCGAGGTCGAACGCCTGAGTTACGCAGCGCTGCGTCAACGCGTCAGCCAAGCCGCCGGCGCCTGGCGAGAGCTCGGCCTGTGCCAGGGCGAACGCGTGATGGTCTTGGCGCCTGACAGCATCGACTGGGTGATCGCCTACCTTGGAGTCATCTGGGCCGGCGGCGTGGTCCTGGGTGTGAACCCGCGACTGGCGCTGACCGAGCTGGCGCCGATCGTCTGCGAAAGCGAAGTGCGTTTCATCTGGTGTGAGACCGACGCCGCGGCCGGCTTGGCCCAGTTGGTCGGCGGCAGGGACGCCACACCGCGACTGGTTGTCGGCGGCCCGGGTGCTTCGCCATGGGCGCTGCGCATGGCTGCAGCACGCGAGATCGACGCTGTGCTGCAGGACGAGGATGCACCGGCGCTGTGGATTGGCACCTCGGGAACCACGGGGGTGTCCAAGGCAGTGATCCATGCGCAACGCCTGGCATTGCAGCCGCACTGCTTTGCCCGCGACATCCTGCAGCTCCGTGCCGGGGACCGCCTGTACGCCAGTTCCAAGCTGTTTTTTGCCTATGCCCTGGCCAACAGTCTGTTTGCCGGGTTGCGCGCGGGTGCGACGGTGATTCTTGACCGGCAGTGGCCAGACCCGCAACGCGTGCTGGTAATGATCGGACAGCACCATCCAAGCCTGGTGTTTTGCGTACCCACGCTGTACCACAAGATGCTGCAGTGCGGCGTTGCGATGCAGCTTCGCGATCGCGGCATTCGCCATTTTGTCTCTGCAGGCGAGACCTTGCCCGCTGCAGTACGTCAGGGTTGGCGCGACACAACCGGTATGGATATCGTCAGCGGCTACGGTACGTCCGAGACCCTGTGCCTGATGCTCTACAGCGCAAACCACGACGGCCTGCTGCAGGCCACTCCGCAAACCGAGCTTCGGTTCGCACCCGACGCTGATCCGACATTGCCACAGCGCATCTGGTTACGCAGCAGCGCCGTGGCGCTTGGCTACTGGCGGCGCCCACAAGCCCAGGCGGACGGCTTTCAGGCGGGTTGGTATAGCCCCGGTGACATGTTCTTGCGCCGCGCCGATGGCCTGCTTGAATTTGCCGGACGTACCGACGACATGCTCAAACTAAGCGGTCGCTGGGTCAGCACCCTTTGGGTCGAGCAGGCGCTGGCTGCCGCGGCCGGCAGCAGCGTTGCGCAACTCGCCTGTGTCGGTGTTCTGGCTGCAGACGGCCTTACGGCCTTGTCATTGCTGGTTGTTGCGGCGCCACAGCAACAGCATTTGGCCGCGCAACGCATCCAGGCCGGCATCGACGCCTTGCCACCCCACCGCCGTCCGCGCTGGGTTCACTGGGTCGACAGTTTGCCCTTGACTGCAACGGGAAAACTGCAACGTGCACAACTGGCAGCGTTACACCAGCGGGCCTTACTTGCCCTGGATGCCAAGTAGCTCGACTTCAAACAGCAGAGTCGCGTTGGGCGGAATGACCCCGCCGGCGCCACGTTCGCCGTAGGCAATTGCCGCCGGACAGCTCAGCTTAGCCTTGCCGCCGACCTTCATGCGCTGCACACCTTCGGTCCAGCACTTGATCACACCGCTCAATGGGAATTCGATCGCTTCGTTGCGCTTGTAGGAGCTGTCAAATTCCTTGCCATCGGGGAAAGTGCCGCGGTAGTGCACCTTGACCCGGTCGGCGGCCGTAGGGCTTGCGCCGGTACCGTCCCGGAGCGAACGGTAGACCAGACCGCTGGCGCTGACGACAGCACCGGGTTCCCTGGCTGCATCTGCCAGAGGGTCGGCGCCCGCGGACCAGGATCCTGCGGCGAAGAGCAGGCACGTCGCCAAGGCTGCGGCCTTCGGGAAAGAATTCATGATCAAAATCAGTCTGCTATACATTTAGGAGCGGCCCGCGCAAGCATGACGGCTTCGGTAGGCCGGATTGCCGTGTGCTTTTCAAACCAGCAGAGCGTTCACGCGCTTCACATAGGCTGCCGGGTCGGCGGGCAGGCCGCCTTCTGCCAGCAAGGCCTGGTCGAAAAGAATGTGCGCCAGTTCATTGAAATGTACTGAGCCGTCGAGCTTTTTCACCAACGGGTGTTCGGCGTTGACTTCAAGCACTGGCTTGACGTCGGGCGCTGTTTGCCCTGCCTGCTTGAGCATGCGAGCGAGTTGCGTGCTCATGCCATGGTCCTGCACCACCAGACAGGCCGGGGAGTCCACCAGCCGGGTGGTGACGCGCACATCCTCGGCCTTGTCCCTGAGCGCCTCCTTGAGCTTGGCAAGCAAGGGTTTGAAGGTTTCCGCCGCTTCCTCGGCGGCCTTCTTTTCGGATTCGTCCTGCAGCTTGCCGAGATCAACCGCGCCCTTGGCCACACTTTGCAGAGGCGTACCGTCAAAGTCGTAAAGATAGTTCAGTGCCCACTCGTCAACCCGGTCGGTCATCAGCAGCACCTCAATGCCCTTCTTCTTGAAGACCTCGAGTTGCGGACTGTTCTTGGCCGCGGCCAAGGTATCGGCGGTAATGTAGTAGATGGCTTCCTGGCCGTCCTTCATGCGCGCCTTGTAGTCCGCCAGACTGACGCTGACGCTGTCTGTGGTACTCGAAGCGTAGCGCAGCAGCTTGGACAAACGATCCTTGTTGGCAAAGTCTTCCCCCAGACCTTCCTTCAGTACCGCGCCAAACTCGGCGTAGAACTTGGTGTACTTGCCGACCTGTGCCTTGTCTTCTTCGGAGACCACGTCGGTGACGGCGTCGGCACCCGCCTCGGGTAGCTTGTCGTTCTTGGCCATGTCTTCGAGCATGCCCAGCACGCGCTTGGTGCAGCCTTCGCGAATGGCCTTGACGTCGCGACTCTCCTGCAGCAGTTCGCGGCTGACGTTCAGTGGTAGATCGCTGGAGTCAACCACGCCCTTGACAAAGCGCAGGTAGGTCGGCAGCAGCGCCTCGGCGTCATCCATGATGAAGACGCGTTTCACATAGAGTTTGACGCCGGCCGATTTGTCGCGGTTCCACAAGTCAAACGGAGCCTTGCCCGGAATGTAGAGCAGTTGCGTGTACTCGGTGCTGCCTTCGACGCGGTTGTGCGTGAAGCACAGGGGTGCTTCCTGGTCGTGGCTGATCTGCTTGTAAAACTCCTCGTATTGCTCCTTTGAGATGTCCTTCTTGGCACGCGCCCAGATGGCATTGGCCTTGTTGACGGTTTCCCATTCGCCGGTCTTGACCATGGAACCGGGCTGGCGTCCACCTTTTTCATCGCCGGGGTTGATCAGTTCACCGTCTTTCCACTCTTCTTTCTCCATCAGGATAGGCAGGCTGATGTGATCCGAATATTTGCCGATGATGCTCTTGAGTTTCCAGGCGCTGGCGTACTCCAGCGCGTCAGTGTTCAGGTGCAGAATGACGCTCGTGCCACGGCGCTCGCGCTCGATGTTCTCGACTTCAAAATCGCCCGCGCCACCACTGATCCAGCGCACACCCTCGGACGCCTTCATGCCCGCGCGACGCGACTCGACCGTGATCTTGTCTGCCACGATGAAGCCCGAGTAGAAGCCAACGCCAAATTGTCCAATCAGTTGCCCCTGCTCGGCGACGTTGGCCTTCTGGTCGCCCGAGAGGCGACTCATGAAGTCCTTGGTGCCGCTCTTGGCAATCGTCCCAAGATGTTCGATCGCCTCCTGCGTGCTCATGCCAATGCCGTTGTCGGTGATGGTCAGCGTCCTGGCCTCCTTGTCAAACGTGACGCGTACTTCCAGGTTTGGAGCGTCCTCGTACAGGCCCGGGTCATTGATGGCTTCAAAACGCAGCTTGTCACAGGCATCGGAGGCGTTGGAGATCAGTTCGCGCAGAAAGATTTCCTTGTTGGAGTACAGGGAGTGGGTGACAAGATGCAGGAGCTGCGCAACCTCAGCCTGGAAGGAGTGTGTCTGTTTGGTCATGGAGCAGATGTTGTGAGTGAGTAAGTCTGATGCCGCGTTCCGTTGGGTTGACCGCAGCGCTCGATGCCCCTAGCTATGGGCAAAGTGTGCACTTTCAAGGATCCGTCAGGCTCGCGCGCTACTGCGGTAAACGCCGCGGCTTGGGTCGGGTACCTGGGGTCACTTCGAGTTCCATTTTCTCCTCGCGACGCAAGACACTGAAGCGCGCAGCAATGCCTGGCTTGAGTGCCGCGACGCCGGAGAGTAGTTCGGAGACGTTGTTCACGGGCTTGTCGGCGACCCGTGTGACGACATCACCCGGGCGGATGCCTGCCTGTGCTGCGGGACCCCGTTGCATGACACCGGTAATGATCACCCCCGAGCGGGCTTTGACTCCGAAGGTCTCGGCGAGCTCCGGGGAAAGTTCGTTGGGCTCGACACCAATCCAGCCGCGAGTGACCTGCCCGTCTTTCACGATACCTTCAAGCACCAGCTTGGCAGTGGAAACCGGAATTGCAAAGCCGATCCCCATGCTGCCGCCGGAGCGTGAATAGATGGCGGTGTTGATGCCCATCAAGTTTCCTTGGACGTCAACCAACGCCCCACCGGAATTGCCTGGGTTGATGGCGGCGTCGGTCTGGATAAAGTTCTCGAAGGTATTGATCCCCAACTGGTTGCGCCCCAGTGCGCTGACGATGCCACCCGTCACGGTCTGGCCGACGCCGAAAGGATTACCTATAGCCAGCACCTGATCGCCGACCTGCAGAGTGTCGGAATTGCCAAGCACGATCACCGGCAGTCGGTCGAGTTCGATCTTCAGGACAGCCAGATCGCTGTCGGGATCGGCGCCGATGAGTCTGGCGCGGGCACGCCGACTGTCGTTAAGGACCACTTCAATCTCGTCGGCACCCTCTACCACGTGGTTGTTCGTCAAGATATAGCCGCTCGCGCTCACAATCACACCACTGCCAAGGCCGACCTGTGGTTCGCCGCCCTGCTCGCCAAAGAAGAAATTGAACCACGGGTCGTTGCTGCGCAAGCGACTCCTGGCGGCCTTGCTGGTGTTAATGCTGATGACCGCGGCCGACGACCTTTGCGCGGCAAGTCGAAAGCTGCCGGGCCGGTCTGTCGCGACAAGGTTAGGCCGGCTCGGGGGTGCTTCTTCAAGCACCGCCACCGAGCGCACCGGCGGCCAACCGCCGCGCAACCATCCCGGCTGCAGGGTCGCGAGTACAAAGTAGACGGCAAGCAGTAACGTGACTGCCTGGCAAAAAAGCAACCAGAAACGTCTCATGGGAATGGTGAATCCAGGCTCGGGAGATCAGAAAACAGCATAGAAGACCTGCGCCGGTCGATTGTAGACCGGGCACGTCGCGGTCTCAAACGGCCAAAAAAAAAGCACCCCATCGTTGGACGGGGTGCTTCCGGTTTAATAGCCTGACAATGTCCTACTTTCACACGGGAATCCGCACTATCATCGGCGCAGAGGCGTTTCACTGTCCTGTTCGGGATGGGAAGGAGTGGTACCACCTCGCTATGGTCGTCAGGCATAACTTTTTGTCATCTTGACCCGGTCAAGACGACCAATTCACAGAGCTAATCAGCTTCGATTTAACGATCCAGTCTGCACTGGATATTTTGAATGCGTCAACTTGGCATAACTTCCCTGAGACACTTTCGTGAATCAAAGTTATAGGGTCAAGCCGCACGAGCAATTAGTATCGGTTAGCTTAACGCATTACTGCGCTTCCACACCCGACCTATCAACGTCCTGGTCTTGAACGACTCTTCAGGGGGCTCAAGGCCCCGGCAGATCTCATCTTGAAACGAGTTTCCCGCTTAGATGCTTTCAGCGGTTATCTCTTCCACACTTAGCTACTCGGCAATGCCACTGGCGTGACAACCGATACACCAGAGGTGTGTCCACTCCGGTCCTCTCGTACTAGGAGCAGGCTTCCTCAAATCTGCAGCGCCCACGGAAGATAGGGACCAAACTGTCTCACGACGTTTTAAACCCAGCTCACGTACCTCTTTAAATGGCGAACAGCCATACCCTTGGGACCGGCTACAGCCCCAGGATGAGATGAGCCGACATCGAGGTGCCAAA
>JAKANU010000234.1 GCA_021812315.1 Pseudomonadota bacterium | reverse complement strand
CATTGCGCCAAACACGGGCATTACCCGGTTCGGACGATGCTGGCGCTTGGCCGAAGCATTGAAATCGGTAGTTGCCCGGCTTGTATCGCATTGGCCGATACCGAACGTCATGGCTTCGAGTCGCAGATGCAGCAGCTTGCCATCGATGCTCGACTTGACCGGGCCGGCGTGCCGAAGCGCTTGCGCACCCGGTCTTTCGACAACTTCGAGGCGACGACGCCGGAGCAAAAAACCGCACGCGATGTTTGTGTCGAGTACGCCAAAAACTTCGACGCCAAGCTTGCCTCTGGCTCTGTGCTGATCCTCGCCGGCAACACGGGGACTGGCAAAGGCCACTTGGCGGCAGCAATCGCCGTCAGCGTGCTCACGAACGGCAACACAGCGGTCTTCGCCACCGCTCAAGAAATCGTGATGCTTCTGCGCGGTAGTTGGGGCAATCGCTCCGAGGCCAGCGAACTCGAAATTTTGCGCATGCTCTGTCGCGTCGATCTGCTGGTCATTGATGAGGTCGGAGTGCAGTTCGGCTCCGACGCCGAGCGCAATCAGCTTTACGCCGTGATTGATGGGCGTTACCGCGAGCAACTGCCGATGATTCTCACGACAAACCTGACACCGGCCAAGCTCTTCGATGTGCTCGGCCAGCGCATCTTTTCTCGACTCCGTGAGGATGGCAAGTGGCTGCCGTTCGATTGGGGCGACTGGCGTGCTCGCCGGATTTCTGATGTGCGGACATAAGGCGTGACATGCCCACATTGCGCCAACGCATATCGCGGGCTCGGCAACTTCAACTGCGTGGGGTGCTGCTCGCGTCTGGTGATGGCCGCCAGACCGTCGAGGCCGCACCAGGAAGCGATGTTGGGGGCATGCCAATGGCTACCGACAGCCCCGAAACGCGAAGCCATCCTGGAGCGATTAAAGGCGTCGGAGATGGAAGCCCGAGCGAGCGCCCTGCAGCGATTGAACCGGCGCCAGCGATCACCAGGGAGCGAGATTTGATCTACGACGACACGAAAAGCTGTCTCAGCGCCAATTGCCTGCCATACCTGTTCAAGCCCGCGGCGAAAAATGGCCCTTACTCGGCGCTGCGCGTGTTGGGCTTTGTGCGCGGTGAGCGCGTTTATGCCGACATCGCGGTTGGCAAATCCAGGTTCTACGCCGATGTCGTGACGGGCGCGCTGTTCTCGCCGGTCACCGGGTTGCGTTCCGGGAGTGCCCGACGCATCGACGTTGGCGCATGCAAGGCCTGCACGCTTGCAGATGCCAAGTCCTGGGTATCTGGCGGCACGCGCCGGGAAAAATCCAATGGACTGAAGGTATGGGCCGCTCAGGGCCTGCCAGGGGTGCTTGCATGAGCGCACGCAAAGCCTATCGCCCGAGGGCAGCCAGCACCGTGGCCGGCATCAACAAGCTGGCGATGGCGTCGCCCCTGAATCCCGCCGAGATCGACACGCTGGCGCTCAGAGTCCGCAGCGCCAACGCCGTGGTGCGCGCCGGTCAGGCCTGCGAGCAAAACATGGCCGACATCGCCGTAGCCATCAATGCGGCGATGGTGCTGTGCGAGCGCGCCGGCAACAACGCCGAAGCGTTGCAGATCGTGTTCGACGCCCAGGATGCGCTGCTGCGCGCCCAGCGGCACCACGCTCGCGTCCAGCGCTGGTGTCTGGATGGCCCAGGCATCGGCCAGGTCGCGGCGGCACTGAATCTCTACGAGCAGTTGCTTGGCGCCATCACCGCGCAACAACTGACCGACGCCATCCGCGAAGCGTGGAAGCGCGCCAATGCTGGACTTGTTCTCACGATGGAGGCGGCATGAAGATGCGCGCGCACTCACCGATGCGCTGGATCGTGCAGCAGATTCCAGCCGTGAAGCCAACGCCAGCAACATTCAACCCGCGCCCGGCGGCGCAGATCGTCGCGGGCAGCACGACACACCGCGTTTTCCTGTTCCTGCAGAAGCATGCCGGCGTGAGCTTTCGCTACAGCGAACTGCTCAAGCATGCCGATCCTTGCACGCCTTCCGCCTTGGTCTGGGCCTGTGCGTTCCTGCGCGAGCACGGCTACATCAATGCCTATCCCGATGCGTTTTCGGGCCGAACCAAGTTTCGCTACGTCTACACCGGGAAACAATGAAACCCCTGACTCTCATCTCGTCTGCGGCATTCCGCGAACTGACCGACCAGATTCGAAACCGCCAGGTCACACTCACCCGGCGCACGCTGGCCGACATGCGCGACAAGCCGGCCAAGCCGAGCAAGTACCGCAACCAGATCGTGATGGATGGTGCGTTGCGTTTTGACTCGAAGGCCGAGCATCGACACTGGTGCCATCTGGTGCTGCGCGCGAAAGCGAGAGAGATTTTCAACCTCCGGCGGCAAGTCCCGTTCGTTCTGGCGCCCGCAGCAACCTTCGGCGGCTCGAAGCATCGTGCATTGGTCTACATCGCGGACATGACCTACAACGATGGCGCGGCGGATGGACCGATGATGGTGGTCGACGTGAAGGGTTGCGTCACGCCTGAATACCGCATCAAGCGTCACCTGATGTTCACGGTGCACGGCATTGAAGTGCGCGAAGTCAAGCGAGCCTGATCCATGGTCAACCCAGCACGCCAGATCGGCAAAGACAAGCTCACGCCACGAGAAGCGAAGTTCGTCCAGCTGGTCCTGGCCGGCGAAACCTACATGGACGCCTACCGGAAAACGTATGCCGTGGGTCCAAATACCGGCCGGCTGACCATCAAGACGGCAGCGCAGCGCGTGGCCAAACGACCGCTGGTTGCCGCCGCGCTGGCTGAAGGGCACGCCAAGATCGCGGACGAAACGCTCATCGAGCGCGTCCAGGTCATCCGTGAAATCGCGCGCCTGGCGCTGGCCGATCCGCGTGGCATCGTGGACGACAAGGGCCGTATCAAGTTGCTGAACGAGCTGGACGACAAGACTGCGGCCATGGTGGCGTCGTTCGAGATCACCGACATGGGCGGCATCAAGTACAAGTTCCACGACAAGAACGCAGCGCTGGAGAAGGCCGCCAAGTTTCTCGGCCTGTACGAGCGCGACAACCGGCAGAAAACCGACCCGCTCACCGCGTTGCTCAAGTCGCTCAACGGCAATGTGCTGGGCGTGGTGGCCAACCCCGATCCGGATGGCGACGATGGCTAACATCAAGGCATTTCCAAACAAAGGCTACGCCCCGAACAATCCAAGCATCGCCAAGCATCTGCATGAACAAGCCGATTGGATGCTGGAAGATGATGCGGCCGATGTGCGCACCGTCGTTTTGGTGATCGAGTACACGGATGGCAGTCTGAGGCGACAAGTCGTTGGCGGTTCAGAGATGGACCTTGCGCGCACGGTGGGACTTCTGCAGATCGCTGCAGCGCGTGCCGCAGTGGGTGAGCCATGAATGATCGGATCGCAATGGATTTGCCATGGCTGCTCAGCGCCATCACGGTCGCTGCAACATTCATGGCCGGCAACAAACATCGGCATGCTTGGGCTCTGAGCCTGCTCAATCAGGCGCTGTGGCTGTTGTGGATCGTCACCACGCGCACCTGGGGTTTCCTGCCCATGAACATCGCGCTCACCGCGGTGTTTGCGCGCAACCACTGGCTGTGGACGCGACAGCCGCGCGTGTATCGCTATCGCCGGCATGGGCGCGACTGATTCAGGTCATGGAGATTGATGCCGCAACCCTGGCAGCCAACTTGGACAATCCAGCTTGGCGGCTGGCCAACCTGTACAAGATCATCACCAAGGGCACCGACGAAAGCAGCGACGGCCTGGTCATCGATTTCAAGCCCAACAGGTTTCAGGTCCGATTGCAGCGCCGGCTGTGGCACCGCAATGTGATCGTCAAAGCCCGCCAATTGGGCTTCACCACGTTTGCCGCCATCCTCTGGCTCGACACCGCGCTGTTCGCTACATCGCCGATCCGTTGCGGCATCATCGCGCAGGACCGTGAAGCTGCAGAGGCGATTTTCCGCGACAAGGTGAAGTTTGCCTACGATCACCTGCCCGAGCCATTGCGCGCGCAGTTCCCGCTGTCGCGCGACTCGGCATCGGAGCTGCTGTTCGCTCACAATGGCGCCAGCATCCGCGTGGCCACCAGCATGCGCAGCGGCACGCTGCACCGCCTGCACATCTCGGAGTTCGGCAAGATTTGCGCCAACAGTCCCGAGAAAGCCAAGGAAATCATCACCGGCTCCATCCCGGCCGTGCCGCTCAACGGCATGCTGATCGTCGAGTCCACCGCCGAGGGCAACGAAGGCGCGTTCCACGACATGGCCATGCGTGCGCTAGCGCTGCAGCAGGAAGGCAAAGCGTTGACGCCGCGCGACTACCGTATGCACTTTTTCCCGTGGTACGGCGCGCCCGACTACGAGATCGATCCGGAGATGGTGCAGACCAACGATGCGGACAACCGCTACTTCCATGAGATCGAAACCTCGCAAAATGTGACGATCACAGCCCGGCAGCGCGCCTGGTACGTCGCCACGCGCGATTCGGATTTCGGTGGCGACCGCGTGCTGATGGGCCAGGAATATCCGAGCACGCCGACCGAGGCGTTTCAGGTGTCGATGGAAGGCTGCTACTACAGCCAGCAACTGGCCGACGCGCGCCGCCAGGGCCGGATCGTGCCGAGCATTCCACGCGAATCCGTGCCGGTCAACATCTTCTGGGACTTGGGCCGCGGCGACATGACGGCGCTGTGGTTTCACCAGCGCGTC
>JAKANU010000233.1 GCA_021812315.1 Pseudomonadota bacterium | reverse complement strand
GAACGCATCGGTGATCACGCAAAGAATATTGCCGAGTTCATCATCTATATCGTCAAGGGTGCGGACATCCGCCACAACTCGATGGAACAAATCGAATCGGTGCTCCGATGAAGTATTCGCCCGAGGTGCTGGTTGTCGAGGATGAACCCGCTATCGCCGAGCTGATCGCAGTCAACCTGCGCCACCATGGCTTTCGCACCCGATATGCCGGTGATGGCATAGCGGCGCAGCGCGAACTCGATGCGGTCTTACCCGATGTGGTCTTGCTCGACTGGATGTTGCCCGGCCAGAGCGGGCTGCTTCTAGCCAGGAAATGGCGCGCTGACGAACGCACCAAGGCGGTACCCATCATCATCCTGACGGCGCGTGGCGACGAGGCAGACCGCGTCACGGGCCTTGATGCTGGCGCCGACGATTACGTTGTCAAACCGTTTTCCACTAAGGAGTTGCTGGCGCGAGTGCGTGCTGTGCTGCGCAGGCGCGCGCCCGAGCTCGCCGGCGGTGAGGTGCACGTCGGAGCTCTGCATCTGGACGCGGCAACGCACCGGGTGCGCTGCGCCGAGCGCGACCTCAAGCTGGGGCCGAGCGAGTTCAGGCTGCTGCACTACTTCATGGAGCACGCCGAGCGTGTACACAGTCGCGCGCATTTGCTGGACAAGGTTTGGGGCGACCATGTGTTCATTGAAGAGCGTACGGTCGATGTGCACGTCAAACGACTGCGCGCCGCCCTGGGGACGGCCGCAGGCATGATTGAAACGGTGCGGGGTGCAGGGTATCGACTGACCGCGCGTCAGTAGCCGGGCGAATCCATGTTCTGGCGCGCTCTTTCCTTGCTGGCAATCCAGGGCGCCGGGGGGCTCGTGGGCTGGCTGGCTGGGTCGCGGACACCATCCACCTTGCCAGGTCTTGAAGGGGCCGTCGTCGGCCTGGTACTCGGCGCGCTGGTCTGGTTGCTGATTGACACCACGCGGGCCAGGCGATGGCTTCTTTGGCTGCGCAGCGGCGACACATCGAGCGCAACTGCTCATGGGGGGCTTTGGGGTGAAGTCTCCGATCGCACCCGACGCCTGTTGCGGCTCAGGGAGCAGGCCGCGCAAGACAGCAGGACGCGCCTGCAGGATTTTCTCGAAGCGTTGCAGGTCTCTCCGAGCGGAGTGATGCTGCTCGAAGGGCAAGGGCGCATCGAATGGTTCAACCAGACGGCGGCGGCGCACTTCGGTCTGGACAGTGAGCGTGACCTCGCGCAGCAAGTCGGCAATCTGGTGCGTGAACCCGGTTTTGCTGCCTATTTTGCGGGCCATGACTACCGGCATGAGCTGCTGATGCCCGGACGTGAGAACACTCCCCTGCACCCGGTCAAGCTGTCGGTGCAACTGCATCGGTACGGTGAGGGTCGCTTGCTGATGCTCTCCCGCGATGTCACTGCGCTGCAGCAGGCCGAAGCCCAGCGCCGCGATTTCATTGCCAACGTGTCGCATGAAATTCGAACACCGCTGACGGTCCTGGCGGGATTCGTGGAGACTTTGCAGAGCCTTGATCTGAGTGCCGAGGAACGCAAGCGCTACCTGAGTCTGATGGCACAGCAAGCGGGGCGCATGCAGACGCTGGTCAGTGACCTCTTGACGCTTTCCAAACTTGAAGGCAGTCCGGCGCCGGGTGTTGACCACTGGGTGTCGGTGCCTGAACTGATGCGTGAGCTTGAAGAAGAAGCCTCGGCTCTGTCGGCAGTGCTGCATCCCGGCGTGCAGTTGGCGCACCGGCTCGACTTTGATACTTCGATGCAGTGGGAAGTGGCCGGTTCAGCGAATGAGCTTCGAAGCGCCATGAGCAACTTGCTGAGCAATGCCATCCGCTACACGCCGGCCGGCGGCGCTGTGCGGGTTCGGGCGCAACTGTCGTCGGATGGCACGGCACGATTCTCGGTGGCGGACACAGGTTGTGGTATTGCGCCTGAGCACCTGGCGCGCCTGACGCAGCGCTTCTACCGGGTTGACCACAGTCGCTCTCGGGATTCGGGCGGCACAGGCTTGGGGCTGGCGATTGTCAAACACGTGGCACAGCGCCACGGTGTCGAGTTGAAGATCAGCAGTGCGCCGGGCAAAGGTTCAGAGTTTGCGATGATCTTCCCCGCGAGCCGCGTCAGGTCGCTGTCGCGGTGCATCGCCACACGCCTGCTCAGCGAGTGATTGTCAGTGGGTTCACACGCTGGTAGAGCAGAATCGTCTCGTACCGGTCTACCGGGTGGCGTTCGGTTGCCAGCCAGCGCCATTGTGACAGGTCCGTGCGGGTTGAAAGCGTTTCGACCGCGTCCTTGCCAACCATCAACCACGGGCAAGAGTTTGCCGAACTTAGCGGCTCGAGGTTCAGTTTGCCGTGAAACTGAAAGGCCGCGATCTGACCCCGGCTCAGCCCATGAACTTCGACGCAGGGCGGCTGATGCATGACCGTCATCACACGGCCTACCAGGGGCGCGTAGCTGCGGGCGTAGTCCAGCATCGGGGACCACAGTGTCATCAGCAACAGCCAACTCAGGGCGGCGCCGCCGGCCGGTAGCACCAGGCTTTTCCAGATCGCCGCGCGGTGACGACCCACACGCCACTTCACTAGCCAGGCCCACGCCCCCGTGGCCGAGAGCGCGATCAGAAACGGGGTCGCTGAAAAGCTGTTTTCAAATCCGGGCGCCAGGCGCGCGACATTGAGCGCGGGCTGACTCGGTACCCCGGTCTGCAGAGAAATCCAGACGACCCAGATGATGAAAGCGCATCCTGAAAAGAATAGCAGAGTGAACCAGTCGATCAAAGCGGCGACACTGCGCCCCAGGGTTGGCAACGCAAAGGCTGCCAGAGCGGCCAGGGCTGGCAGGGCCAGCAGCAGGGATCGATCAGCCGAGGCTGTGCTCAGGGTCGCGGCGATAGCGACACTGGCAAATCCCAGCGGCAGCATCAGATGGCGGTTCGGAATGTCGCCTCCGATCCATTGGCGACGCCAGCGCCAAAGCGTCCAGAAAGCCAGCGGCCAGGTCGGCCAGGTGAACCACAGCAACAGGCGTCCCAGACTGCGCCATTCAGCCCAACTTGACTCCGGCAATTCAATGCGCCAACGCCACAAATCCAGTTCGGTGGCCAGCAGCATCGTCAGCGCCGTCAGCAGAGCCAGGGCCAGCGGCCGATAGGTCCTGGAATCCTGTTGACCGCGCACGGCGCTGCGATCAAAGAAATACAGAGCGACGCCACCGGCACCAAAGAGAGCCGCCATTGTTGGGGCTCCCGAGAGGGTCAGCCCCGTCAATCCCACAGCGATGCCAAGGGAGGGCATCCACCGACGGTAAGGCAAGGCTGCCAGGGCGTAAAAGCTCAGGGCCGTGAAGCACAGTTGCGCCAGTGCCGGCGTTGTCTCGTGCGAAAGCTGCGCCAATCCCAGAGAGCCGATGAATGCCAGCAACCCGCCATCTGCCACCGCTCGAGCGTAGTCCGGCAGCAGGGCCTCGCCACCAAAGGCGAAGGGCACCGGCTGCGCCTGCCGGTCGCGGGCCAGGTAATAGGTGCCGTACCAGGTTGCCGTCAGTGAAAAACCCAGCAGAAGGGCAAACGGAACGCGGGCGGCAAAATCGGTGGCCATCCAGTCCGGCGCCCATTGGATCGCCAAGGCACCCAGCCAGTACGGCAACAGCGCGTTGACTTCGGGGGGCAGCCCCGTCAACTGCGGATGCAACCACTGGGCGCTGCCGCGTGCGATTTCGGCCATGTAGCCGAAGGCGGAAATGTCGGCGCTCTTCCACGGGTCGCGCCCGATCCAGCCTGGCAAGACGTAGGCGATGCACAACAAGATCAATGCAGCGCGCGGCAGACGCCGAACGGCACCTTGGGCGACGATGGCTGGAGTCGGCTGAGTCACACGTCAATACTACGGGAAGACGGGCTGGCGGGCGCAACTATCTGGCTCAGCAAGCAAAAAAATGGCAGCCCGGTCTTCCTGAGCTGCCTTGGAGCAAAAAAATGTCCCGCTTACTTGGCCGTGGTCTTGCCGAAACGGTTGCGGAAGCGCTCGACTCGGCCGCCCATGTTGTCCACGGATTTTTGGGTGCCCGTGTAGAACGGGTGCGACTCGCTGGAGGTGTCGAGCTTGTATACCGGAAGTTCGCGACCGTCTTCCAGCTTGATCTTCTCTTTCGCACCGGCACACGACCGGGTCACGAACTTGAAACCGTTTGATGAGTCCAGGAAACAGATTTCCTGATAGTTGGGGTGAATGCCCTTTTTCATGTCTTCTCCATCGGTTGCGTTAGCCGCGTCGGGTCCTTGGGCAGGTCATTGCGCAATTCAAAACCGGACGTACTTGTCGCGAAAACCTGTAATTATAGTTCAAGCTTCGGGCTGGATTGCCCGCAGGGAATTTGCCCCTGGGCGTCGACAGAACCCGTCAACTAACCGCCTCGGCGCATCATGTCAAAGAACTCGCTGTTGTTCTTGGTCGCGCGCATTTGCTTGAGTACCATCTCCATGGACTCGATTTCGTCCATGTTGTAAAGAAACTGGCGCAGGATGCGGGTTTTTTGCAGGATTTCCGGCTGTAACAGGAGTTCTTCGCGGCGGGTACCGCTGCGGTTGAGCTGGATCGAAGGAAACACGCGCTTTTCGTACAAGCGGCGGTCCAGATGGATTTCGCTGTTGCCGGTGCCCTTGAATTCTTCAAAGATCACCTCGTCCATGCGGCTGCCGGTGTCGATCAGCG
>JAKANU010000232.1 GCA_021812315.1 Pseudomonadota bacterium | reverse complement strand
ATCAAGCCTTGCGCAATTCCGAACTCCCGCGCCGTGGCTTCGTGCACGCCGTGACAGTAGTTGCAGGCGTTGAGTCCGGAGACATAGCCGGCAATCAGTTCCCTCTCGGCTACGCTCAGCGGCGACAGCCCCCGCAGCAGCACCTCGTGGTATTCGATCAGTGGTCTTGTTGTGGCTGGGAACGACTTGAACACGTTCAACAGCACGGCATCGGCAGGCAATGACTTCAGAAACGACACGTTGGTGACCCCCCGTTGATTGGGTTCGAAAATCGTAACACGCGGTGCCGGTCAACCGATGCTCCAGCGGAAAGCGTGGTTTGCTAGATAATTTGACACAGCAAATTACCGGCGGGCTAAACTTTATGATCGATCTGTACTACTGGACAACGCCCAACGGGCACAAGATCACCTTGTTTTTGGAGGAGTCCGGTTTGTCGTACCGCATTCTGCCGGTCAACATTGGCCAAGGCGACCAGTTCAAACCGGAGTACTTGCGCATTGCTCCCAATAACCGCATTCCCGCGATTGTCGACCATGCGCCGCAAGACGCTGGCGCACCGCTGGCCTTGTTTGAGTCGGGCGCAATTTTGCTGTATCTCGCGGACAAGACCAGTCACTTCATTCCATCCGATCTACGTGGCCGCAACGACGTGCTGCAGTGGTTGTTCTGGCAAATGGGGGGCTTTGGGCCCATGGCCGGGCAAAACCATCATTTCGTGCAATACGCACCGGAGAAACTGCCTTACGCCATCGAGCGTTACGTCAAGGAAACCGCGCGCCTGTACGGCGTGTTGAACAAGCAGTTGTCCGATGGGCGTGCCTTCATTGCCGGTGAATACTCGATCGCCGATATGGCGTGCTTCCCATGGATTGTTCCGCACGACCGCCAGCAGCAGGACCTGACCGACTTCCCCTACCTCAAGGCGTGGTTTGAACGTATCCAGCAACGTCCGGCGACGCGCCGTGCCTACGACCTGGCCAGGAAAATCAACCAGACGCCGGTCGTCAACATCGAGTCGCGCAGCGTGTTGTTTGGGCAAGATGCTTCGACCGTGCGCCGGTAGGCGGGACCGTCCAGTCATGATGGGCGTCATCGGCCACAGAGTTCGCAGTGGCAATTCAAGGTGCACATTGCAACGACGCGATCAGCGGGCATGAGACATTGCCCCGACTGGAATGGCAGGCGCGCACCAGTTGCGACAGTACCGCCTCCATGCGCGTCAGGTCGGCCAACTTCTCGCGCACATCCTCGAGTTTGCGCTGTGCCAGGATGCTGGCTTGCTTGCAGTGGGCGCCGTCATCGAGTCCCAGCAACTCGGCGATTTCATCCAGACTGAAACCCAGGCGCTGGGCTGATTTGACGAATCGCACCCGCGCCACCTCCGTCTCTCCGTAGCGGCGAATGCTGCCATAGGGTTTATCCGGCTCGGACAGCAGACCCTTGCGCTGGTAGAAGCGGATAGTTTCCACGTTGACGCCAGCCGCTTGGGCGAAGGCGGCAATGGTGAGGTTTTCAAGGATATTTTTCAAACCGCTTGACTCCGTACTTGACTACGGACTTATCTTACGCTGTCTGCAACCACCAGCCGATCTACCGGAGCTACTTATGACATTGATAACCCGCATCGCCGACAAAGCCGGCACTTTTGGCAGCATCGTCGCGGCCTTTGGCTGTGCCGCCTGTTTTCCAGCCATCGCCAGCATTGGCGCAGCCCTTGGCCTGGGCTTTTTGCAGGAATATGAGGGCCTCTTCATCGCGCGCCTGATGCCCTTGTTTGCGGCACTGGCCTTGCTAGCCAATGCGTTGGGCTGGCTGAGCCACCGGCAATGGCATCGCAGTGTGCTGGGCATGATTGGCCCCCTCATAGTGCTGGGCGCCTTGGGCTGGCTCGGTGGCGACGGCTGGCCTGGCAGTCTGTTGTATGTGGGCTTGGGGCTGATGCTGGCGGTATCAGTCTGGGACCTGCTGTGGCCCGCCAACCGCCGCTGCGGCTCGAACGCTTGTGAATTGCCGCCGGCGCGTACCTGAACGCATCAACAGAAACAAAAATACCATGACAGAACCAACAGAACCCAATCGCGGGCGTGCAGCCCTTGCCACTGGCGCACTGGCTGCCATTCTGGCCTCCACCTGTTGCCTGGGACCGTTGATTTTGGTCACCCTGGGGTTCTCCGGGATCTGGATCAGCAACCTCACCGTGCTGGAACCTTATCGCCCAGTCTTTATTGGCGTCGCGCTGGTCGCGCTGTATTTTGCGTACCAGCGCAAGCCTGTCAGCCTGACCAGGTGTGCGCCGTACTTATCGATTGATTTTCTGGATCATCGCGGCCTTGACGGCTGTAGCGCTGGCCTGTCCATATTTGATCCCCTTGTTTTACTAATGCGGAGTTCATCATGACAAATATCACATCAAGGCCGTTCCAACATCTGCTCATTACTTTTGCACTTAGTGCATTGGTCACGGCCCCGGCCTGGGCCGCCACCAAAACCGTGACGCCGTTTGTTCCGGGCATGACCTGCGCTGCATGTCCGTTCACAATCAAGGCGGGGCTGTCCAAGGCGGAAGGCGTGTCCAAGACCGAGGTGCAATTCGAACAACGCGAGGCTGGAGTGACGTTTGACGATGCCAAGACCAATGTGCAGAAATTGACCAAAGCGACGCAGGATGCGGGCTATCCGTCCACCATGAATAACTGATCATGGCAAACCCCAACACATTGGTTCGTGCCAGCGTCATCGGCACCGTGCTGGTGGCACTGTGCTGCTTCACACCCATTCTTGTCATCCTGCTCGGGGTGGTTGGCTTGTCTGCTTTGACGGGCTATCTCGACTACGTACTGCTACCTGCATTGGCAGTGTTCATCGGTCTGACCATTTATGCCGTACGCCGCAAACAAAAGATGGATGCATGCTGCACCCCCAACCCTTCAGGAGATCAAAAATGACAGCATCAAATGAAAACAACAACACGCATGACAACACCTGCACAACCTGTATCGTGCTTGGTACCGACGGCTCGGATAGCCCGCCAGGGGATGCCGGTCTGCACATTGCCATTGTCGGCAGCGGCGGCGCGGCCATGGCCGCGGCCCTCAAAGCGGTGGAGCGCGGCGCGCGCGTCACGCTGATCGAGCGCGGCACCATCGGCGGCACCTGCGTCAACATTGGCTGCGTGCCGTCCAAGATTTTCATTCGTGCCGCGCATATTGCGCATTTGCGCCAGAGCAGCCCGTTTGACGGCGGCATTTCATCAAGTCCTCCCTCCATTAATCGTCAGGCCTTGCTGGCACAGCAGCAGGCCCGTGTCGATGAGCTGCGCCACACCAAATACGAAGGCATTCTCGAGGGCAACCCGGCCATCACCGTGCTGCACGGTGAAGCGCGCTTCAAGGACGACCAAAGCCTTGTCGTCCGTTTGAACGATGGCGGCGACAGCGTCGTGCTGTTCGACCGCTGCCTGGTTGCTACCGGTGCCAGCCCTACCGTGCCGCCGATTCCAGGTTTGAAAGAGTCGCCGTTTTGGACTTCCACCGAAGCCTTGGTGTGCGAGGCGATTCCGAGCAGGCTGGCGGTCATTGGCTCTTCCGTAGTCGCCCTCGAGCTGGCCCAAGCTTTTGCCCGGCTTGGAAGCAAGGTCACAATTCTGGCACGCCACACGCTGTTTTACCGTGACGATCCAGACGTTGGCGAGGCCATGACGTCCGCCTTTCGTGCGGAAGGCATCGAGGTACTGGAACACACACAGGCCAGCAACGTGACTTACGCAGGCAAGGAGTTCGTGTTGAACACCGGTCAAGACGAACTCCTTGCAGACAATGTGTTGGTGGCGACTGGCCGGGTACACAACACAGGCGGGCTGAATCTGGCTGCCGCGGGCATCGCCGTCAATGCGCAGGGAGCCATCACCATCGACACAGCGATGCGCACCAGCGAACCCAGCATTTACGCCGCCGGCGACTGCACCGATCAGCCGCAGTTTGTGTATGTCGCGGCAGCGGCAGGAACACGCGCGGCCATCAACATGACTGGCGGTGAAGCTGCCCTCGATCTGAGTGCGATGCCGACGGTGGTGTTCACCGACCCGCAAGTCGCCACTGTGGGCTTGACTGAAGGGCAGGCGCGGCTTGCTGGCATGGATGTGGAGAGCCGAACCCTGACACTTGACAACGTGCCGCGGGCGCTCGCCAGCTTCGACACGCGCGGCTTCATCAAGCTGGTGGCGCAAGTGGGCTCCGGCCGCCTGATCGGTGTGCAAGCAGTGGCGCCGCAGGCAGGTGAACTGATCCAGACGGCGGTCATCGCCATCCGCGCCAAAATGACGGTGAAAGACTTGGCTGACCAGCTATTTCCGTATTTGACAATGGTGGAGGGCTTGAAACTTTGCGCCCAGACCTTTTTCAAGGATGTGAAGAATTTGAGTTGCTGTGCCGGGTAGGGCTGAAACGTTGGGACACCCGAACACGATGCGCGGTTGACATTGAAAAGTCCGCTCTTTCCAAAATTGCGCGAAAACGGAGTCTGTAAATCAATTGATTGGGCTTTTGCGTGGTTTATCAGGAGAATACGTCCATGTTTGCAACGCCACGGGTCCGGAATCCAGCCGCCGGAGAGTACCAGCTTTACGGCTCGGAAGTGAGCTATTTCACCGGTAAGGTGCGCGCCTATCTGCGCTACAAGCGAATACCGTTCGCAGAGTGTCCCAACTCGCCCGAAAACTATCGCACGGTCATCATGCCGCGTGTCGGC
>JAKANU010000231.1 GCA_021812315.1 Pseudomonadota bacterium | reverse complement strand
TGGGCATCGTCGTCGCCCTGGCCGACAAGCTTGAGACGCTGGTGGGTATGTTCGGCATCGGCAACCTGCCGACCGGCGATAAGGACCCGTTTGCCCTGCGCCGCCATGCGCTGGGGGTGATCCGGATGCTGGTCGAGCGCCAGATTGCCATTCCGCTGAACCTGCTGGTCAATACCGCGTTCGCGGCGTTTCCACCAGGCATGCTTGGCGATGCCCACAGCGATCTCGAAACTTTCATGTTCGAACGCCTGTCGGGCCTGTTGCGCGACCAGGGGTGTCTGCCGCGCGAGGTCGACGCCGTGCTGTGCATGCGTCCGGTGTGCATTGATGTCATCCCGCGGCAACTCGACGCCGTGCGCGCTTTTGCCGCCCTGCCCGAAGCCGCTGCCCTGGCCGCAGCCAACAAACGCATCGGCAATATCCTGAAGAAGGCCGACGACGCCCAGGCCACCGTCAACGAGGCGCTGTTGCAGGAACCGGCCGAGAAAGCGCTGTTTGTTGCCATGCAAAAAGTCGCGCCGCTGGCCAACGCGCAGTTTGACGCGGGCGATTTCACGACTTCACTTACAACCCTGGCAGCCTTGCGCGCGCCGGTGGACGCCTTTTTTGACAGCGTCCTGGTCAACGCAGAGGCGCCCGAGTTGCGCCGCAACCGCCTGGGCCTGCTGAAAACCCTGCACGATGCCATGAACCGCGTTGCGGATCTCTCCAGACTCGTCACATGAGCCCCACCATGAAGCTCGTCATCCTCGACCGCGACGGCACGATCAACGAAGATAGCGCCGAATTTGTCAAGACGCCCGAGGAGTGGCGGCCACTGCCCGGCGCGCTGGAGGCCATTGCCCGGCTCAATCACGCCGGTTGGCACGTGGTCATTGCCTCGAATCAGTCAGGCCTCGGGCGTGGCCTGTTTGATGTGGCGACGCTCAATGCCATGCACGCGAAGATGCACAAGATGCTGGCTGCAGTGGGTGCCCGCGTCGACGCTGTGTTTTACTGCCCGCACGCTCCCGAGGAAGGTTGCGCCTGCCGCAAGCCCGAGCCGGGATTGTTTGAGCAGATCGGCGAGCGCTATGGGATTGAACTGGCGGGTTTGCCGGCGGTGGGAGACACCGAGCGCGATGTACTGGGCGCGGCCCGCGCCGGCTGCGAGCCGCATCTGGTGCTGACGGGCAAGGGCACACGCTATGTCGACAGGAGCCTGCCCGATCATTTTCCCAAGAACACGCTGCGCCACGCCGACCTGGCGGCCTTCGCCGACTTCTTGCTCGCGCTGGAGACCGCTGCCGCCTGATGCTGTTGCTCCGATCCATCGTCCATATGGCGTGGCTCACGCTCACGGTGATTCCGTGGGGATTGGCGCTGGTTCTGATTTCGGTGCTGGTGCGGCGCACGACCTTGTGGTGGTTTGCCGTCCGCTGGTTTCGGGTGGTCATCTGGGGCACCCGGGTGATTCTGGGCATCGAGGTGCGCGTGCAGGGGCTGGAAAATCTGCCCGGGCTCGAGCATACACCTGCGGTCTTGCTCTCCAAACACCAGTCCACGCTGGAGACGCTGCTGCTGCCCACGCTGATCGCGCACCCGCTGGCCTTTGTCTTCAAGCGCGAGTTGCTTCGTATCCCCTTTTTTGGCTGGTCGATGGCGCGCCTGGACATGATCCATATCGACCGTGAATCGCGGACCCTGGCGCTCAAGCATGTGATCGAGCAGGGCATGCGACTGCTGTCACAGGGCACCTGGATCATCATGTTTCCCGAGGGCACCCGGATGGCCCGCGGCGAGCAAGGCACCTACCAGACGGCGGGCACCCGTCTGGCCGTGCAGGCTGGCGCGCCGGTCGTTCCCATTGCCGTGTCCTCAGGCAGGTGCTGGCCACGCCAGGGGTTCACCAAGTACCCGGGCGTTGTTGAAGTATGCATTGGCAAACCCATCCCCAGTGTCGGTCGTGAGCCCAAGGAACTGATGCGTGAAGTGCAGGCCTGGATCGAAGCGCAGATGCGCCGCATCGATCCCGAGGCTTACCCGTGAGACCGCCTGCGATGCTTCCGTTGCTGCGCTTCACGCTTGACTTGTTTGAACAAAATCGGCCTGTAACAGCCGTAGATAAAGCACAATATGCTATTGAATCAGTAGCAAACAAAGCCTTCCAACACCCGCGCGCAAACCGTCAGACACGTTTGAACGGGACGCTTGTGGGCTATGAATTCAGGCGCAGCAAGCGGCGTACGATCGGCTTTTCTGTGGGGCATGAAGGCCTTGTCGTGAGCGCGCCGCGCTGGGTCTTGCTGCGCGAGATCGACGGCGCGGTCCAGGAAAAGTCCGCCTGGATCGTCCGGAAACTCGCCGAAATGCGCCAGCGCGAGCAGCGGCTCGCGGCTGAGGCGCAGCCGTGGCGCGACGGCGCCTCGATTCTGTTTCTGGGACAGGCCGTGACCCTGGCGCTCGACCCCGGGCATCGTTTTGCAGCTGCCGGAGCGCATCTTGATACCGCAGCCACCGATCCCGTCCTGCGCCTGGGGCTGGCGCATGACGCGAGCCCAGCGCAGATTCGTGATGCTGCCCAGGCCTGGCTGATGAGTCAGGCGCGGGCCGTCTTTGTCCAGCGGCTCGATCACCTGGCGCCGCAACTTCAGGTGCAGTGGCGCAAACTCAGCTTGAGCAACGCGGCCCGGCGCTGGGGCAGCGCTCGCTCGGACGGCTCGATTCGCCTGAACTGGCGCCTGGTGCATTTCAAATTGCCGGTGATTGACTATGTCGTGGTGCACGAACTCAGTCATTTGCGCGTGATGGACCACAGCCCGCGTTTCTGGGACACGGTTCGCAGCGTCGTGCCCGACTACGCGGTGCGGCGCGAAGAACTGCGCGAAGAGGCCCTGCCGCGCTGGACTTAAGCGCCCGCTTCAGGCGCCGTCGCCGACACCCTCTGAAAGCGCAGGACACCGTCGCTGTCGAGTCGTCGATGCAGGCGGCCCTCGAACCACAGCAGGTGTAAATGGGCGATTGACTCGCCCATGGCAAACGTGGTCTGGTGCAGGTCCAGGGCGCGCTTGAACAGCACCGGGACGATGTCAGCGGCGCTGCACGCCCGGGCTGCGCAGGCGCTCATCACCTCGGCAAGACGATCCTGGTGGTGTTCGTGCAGTTGTTCGATGCGCCGATGCAGGCCGGTAAACGGTTTGCCGTGCGCCGGCAGGGTCAGCGTGGCGGCGTCCAGTGCCTTGAACTTGTCGATCGATGCCAGAAACAGCTTGAGTGAATTGGCCTCGGGTTCCTGGTCATAGACGCTGACATTGGTGGAAATACGCGGCAGCATCATGTCGCCGCCAATGAGCACGCGCAATTCGGGGCAGTAAAGCGAAATATGTTCCGGGGCATGGCCGTAGCCGCTGATGCAGATCCAGCGCCGCCCGCCAATGAGCAGCGTGTCGGCGTCCAGCAGGCGCCGGTATTGACGTGGCACCGATGGCACCAGACTCAGAAAGTAGTTGGAGCGGCCGCGGATCTTGGTCACCGAGTCCGGGTCATTGAGCCCGTGCAGGGCAAAGAACTCGGCAGCCGAATCGCCACCGAAAGCCGTCGGGCCCGAGGTGCCGATGCGTGCAAGATGAAAGTCCGTGGCACTCATCCACAAGCTTACCCGCCAGCGCTCGCACAGCCAGTGCGCCAGGCCGATGTGGTCCGGATGCATGTGGGTGACGATCACGCGCAGGATCGGCAGGCCTTCGAGCTCATCGCTGAAGATCTGCTCCCAGTTCGATTTGGCGCTGTCGGTGCTGATGCAGCAGTCGACCACACTCCAGCCGCAGCGGCCATCCATCTCGTCGCGCAACAGCCACAGGTTGATGTGATTGAGCGCGAAGGGCAAGGCCATGCGAATCCATTTGATGCCCGGCGCCACCTGCAGCGCAGCGCCAGGCGTGGGCAACGCTTCGCCCAGGGGGTAATGCAACTGCCTTTCAAGCTCGGCGACGGGTGGGTTCAAGTCAACTCCTGATTTGCTGGATAATTGACGTTTACGTAAACGTCAAGCCGAGCGGGATTGTAGGCGGACCCGACAGATCGCGCAGTCACCTCGGTTGAACCAAGATATGGCCACAACCTACAGCATCAGCGACTTGGCGCGCGAATTCGACCTGACCACGCGCGCCATGCGTTTCTATGAGGACATGGGTCTGCTGCAGCCCGAGCGCGGCCCGGGTGGGCGCAACCGCGTCTACAGTGGACGTGATCGAACCCGCCTGAAACTCACGCTGCGCGCCAAGCGCCTGGGGCTGAGCCTCAGTGAGGCCAAGGAAATCATCGACATGTACGAAAGCCCGCGCGACACCGGTGCGCAGTTGCAGAAATTTTTGCTCGTGCTGGGCCAGCATCGCAAACAGCTCGAGGCGCAGATGACGGACCTGCAAGCCAATCTGGACGAACTCAAGACGCATCAACGCGAGGCGCGCCTGTTGCTCGCGCGCCTTGAGGGCAAGAGCAAACCCTGACGACGGTACCCAAGACTTACGCTTAACCAGGAGAAACCCATGAACAACATGCCAGGACTGAATGGCCATCTTGGAGAGGACATCGATGCGCTGCGCGACGCGGTGCGCGGATTTGCACAAACCGAGATCGCACCACGTGCCGCCGAGATCGATCGCACTGACCAGTTTCCGATGGATCTGTGGCGCAAGATGGGCGACGTTGGCGTGCTCGGTATCACCGTCGGTGAGGAGTTTGGCGGCGCCAACATGGGCTACCTGGCGCACATGATTGCGATGGAGGAAATCTCG
>JAKANU010000230.1 GCA_021812315.1 Pseudomonadota bacterium | reverse complement strand
ACCGCCCAGGGGAACAGAAACGCGATCTCAAGATCAAACAAAATGAACAGGATGGCGACCAGGTAGTAGCGCACATCAAATTTCATGCGCGCGTCTTCGAAGGCTTCGAAACCGCATTCGTAGGGGGAGTTCTTGGCCGTGTTGGGCCGATTCGGACCGAGTATGTAGCCCAGCACCTGAGGTGCAATACCGACGCCTAAACCAACCACGATGAACAGGAGGATTGGCAGGTACTGATCAAGATTCATCGGACGATTCTGATTCAAGTTCGTGCTTGCTGCTTTGATCCACATCAAGCATGTTTATCTGGTGCCGTCGGCGAGACTCGAACTCGCACAGCTTTCGCCACTACCCCCTCAAGATAGCGTGTCTACCAATTTCACCACGACGGCGGCTATTGATGTCGGGATCACCTCGTCCGGCTGGCGGCTGCGGCGTTCAAGACAGGGCGAAGTTTACCCTGAATTCCCGCCGTTTCCCGGCGCACCCAGGCATATCTCGAGCTCAACTACTTGGACGGAATCTGCGCCGCGCCCGAGGCCGGAACAACGGGCGCTGCAGGTGCCACCGGGGCGGCGGGAGCGGGCACGGCCAAGGCCGCACCTTCGAGCACGCTGCCCGAACTCGCGACCGGTCGATTGGAACCAAAATAGGCCAGAAGCAAGGTGCATGCAAAGAACACTGTGGCCAGCACCGCCGTCGTGCGTGACAGAAAATTCGCGCTTCCGCTCGCACCAAACAGACTGCCCGAGCCGCCGCTGCCAAACGCCGCGCCCATGTCGGCGCCCTTGCCGTGCTGGACAAGAATCAGGCCGATCATGGCCACCGCCGCGATCATCTGTGCCGCAAGAAGAATCGTCAACAAAGCACTCATCAATTACTCCTGAATATGTAGTAGGGCACGGCCGTCACTGCGCGGCGCACGAAACGATGGACAAGAAGTCCTGAACCTTGAGCGATGCGCCTCCGACGAGCCCGCCATCGATATCGGCCTGCGCCAGCAACTCGGCGGCATTGGCGGCATTCATGCTGCCCCCGTAGACAATGGGCACACGCTCGGCATGTGCCGTAGCCGCCTGGAGTTGCAAACGCAGCACCGCATGCACCTGCTGCGCCTGCTCGGCACTGGCGGTCTTGCCGGTGCCAATGGCCCACACCGGTTCGTAAGCGACGACAATCTCGCTGATGCAATGCCCGTTGGCATGAATCACCGCAGCCAACTGACGTTTGACAACCTCCACCGTTTGCCCGGCTTCGCGCTGCGCAAGTGTTTCCCCGACGCAAACAATCGGCGTGATCCCGCCAGCCAGGGCACGCTGCACTTTGCGCGCCACCAGCGCGTCGCTCTCCGCGTGGTATTGGCGACGCTCGGAGTGACCGACGATCACATAGCGAACACCAAATTCGCGCAACATGGTGGTGGAAATCTCACCCGTATACGCTCCCGCTTCATGCTCCGAAATGTCCTGGGCACCCAGCGACATCGTGCCATCGCTCAGCAGATCCTGCATCTGAGCCAGATAGACCGCTGGAACACACAACGCGACCTCGCAGGTCGGTGCGCCCAACCCGGCGATCAGGCCACGGGTCAGCGCCTCATTGGCCTGCAGGCTGCCATTCATCTTCCAGTTCGCTGCAATCAATTTCTTCTTCATGCCTCACTCCATGTCAAGACAATCTTGCCCACATGCTGATTCGATTCCATCAGACTGTGGGCGAGAGCCGCCTGGGCTGGCGCAAACGTGCTGTGAATCACCGTCCGGATGCCGCCTGCCTCGATGAGCGGCCAAACGTTGAGGAGCAAGGCGCGTGCGATCGCCGCCTTGAAAGCGATCGGCCGCGGACGCAGTGTCGATCCCGTCACGCTCAGACGCCGACGCAACACCATCGCGGCGTTGATTTCGCTCTTGACACCGCCCTGCACACCGATGATGACCAGTCGACCGTCTTCGCTCAGGCAATCAATCTCCCGGGCCACATAGGGGCCTGCAACCATGTCCAGAATGACATCCACGCCCCGCCCGTCGGTCAAGCGCGTGACCTCATCCCGGAAATCATGCGTCCTGTAGTTGATGGCATGGTCGGCACCCAAGGCCAGGCACGCGGCGCACTTCTCGTCGCTGCCCGCGGTGACGATGACCCGCGCAGAAAAGGCTTTGGCCAACTGGATGGCAGTTACCCCGATACCACTGGATCCACCCTGAACCAACAGGGTCTCTGCGGGCTGCAGTCGGGCCCGGTCAAACACGTTGCTCCACACCGTAAAGAATGTCTCCGGCAAGGAGGCGGCCTGCAGGTCGCTCAGGCCTTGGGGCACCGGGAGACACTGCCCCACAGGCGCCACACAATATTGCGCATAACCACCACCGGCAACGAGTGCGCAGACATGCTGCCCAATGGCCAGACCGGCACCCGCCAACGCCTGCGCGTCACCGCCCTCGATCACCCCGGCCACCTCAAGACCAGGAATGTCGGAGACCCCGGGTGGCACTGGATAGTGCCCCATCCGTTGCAGGACGTCGGGCCGATTCACGCCACTGGCGGCGACGTGAATCAGCAATTCACCGGCCCCGGGCTGTGGTTGCTCGCGCTGCACCAAGCGCAACACCTCGGGCGCGCCAAAGCTGCTGATTTCAACCGCTTTCATGATCACTTCAGCCTGTCAAGTCCTTGCGGCGGGCGCCGACAGCTATCACTTGCATAGCAACAGGGCAGCGCTTCAACTGTGGTTGTCTGCGCCATTCTGCACCGGGCGATCAAGCAGTGCTTTCATCGACAACTTGACCCGACCCTTCTCGTCGGTCTCCAACACCTTGACCTTGACGATCTGTCCTTCAGACAGGTAGTCGGTGACCTTTTCCACGCGTTCGTTTGCGATCTGGCTGATGTGCAACAAACCGTCTTTGCCCGGCAGCAGATTGACGAGCGCGCCAAAATCCAGAATCTTGGTAATGGGTCCCTCGTAGATCTTGCCGATTTCGACTTCAGCAGTGATCTGTTCAATGCGCCGTCGCGCCTCTTCGGCCTTGGCCGGGTCGCTTGAAGCTATGGTGATGGTGCCGTCTTCCTCAATGTTGATCTGGGTTCCCGTTTCCTCGGTCAGCGCGCGAATGACCGCACCGCCCTTGCCGATGACATCACGAATCTTCTCCGGGTTGATCTTCATCGTGAACAGGCGCGGCGCAAAAGTCGAGACTTCCGTCTTGGCCTGCGCCATGGCCTCCTGCATCTTGCCAAGGATGTGCATGCGCGCTTCCTTGGCCTGCGCCAGCGCCACCTGCATGATCTCCTTGGTGATGCCCTGAATCTTGATGTCCATCTGCAGGGCGGTGATACCGTGGGTGGTACCAGCCACCTTGAAATCCATATCACCGAGGTGGTCCTCATCGCCCAGGATGTCGGTCAGCACCGCGAATCGGTTTTCTTCCTTGATCAGACCCATGGCGATGCCGGCAACATGCGCGGTCACCGGCACCCCCGCGTCCATCAAGGACAGGCAGCCACCACAGACGGAGGCCATGCTCGATGAGCCGTTGGACTCGGTAATTTCCGACACCAGGCGAATCGTGTAGGGAAAGTCTTCCTTGTTCGGCAGCACAGCGGCCAGCGCCCGCTTGGCCAAACGGCCATGACCGATTTCCCGGCGTTTGGGCGTACCCACTCGGCCGGTCTCGCCGGTGGCAAATGGCGGCATGTTGTAGTGCAGCAGGAAACGGTCTTCATACTCTCCGGCCAGGGCATCAATGCGCTGCGCGTCGCGCTCGGTGCCCAGGGTCGTGACCACCAGGGCCTGCGTCTCGCCTCGGGTAAACAGGGCTGAGCCGTGCGTGCGCGGCAGCACCGAATTGCGAATCTCGATGGGACGCACGGTGCGCGTGTCGCGCCCGTCGATACGCGGCTCGCCGGCAAGAATCTGGCTGCGCACAATCTTGGCTTCGATGTCAAACAGCATGCCCTCGACGGCCACCGCATCAAACGTAATACCCTCGAGTTGCAATGCAGCCATCACCCCCGCGTAGGCTTCGCGGCAGGCGCGCGTGCGCGCCTGCTTGTTTCGCATCTGGTAGGCGGCGACCAATTTGTCCTTGCCGAGCGCCTGCACCCTGGCGATCAGGGGCTCATCCTTGGCTGGCGCCTGCCAGTCCCAGGCCGGCTTGCCGGCGTCGCGCACAAGTTCATGAATCGCATTGATCGCCACGTTGCCTTGCTGATGGCCAAAAACCACGGCGCCGAGCATGATCTCCTCACTCAATTGCCTGGCCTCGGATTCGACCATCAACACCGCTGTTTCGGTGCCGGCCACCACCAGGTCCAGGACCGAATCCTTGCGCGCGGTCTGGCCAGGATTGAGAACGTACTCGCCGTTCACGTAGCCAACTCTGGCGGCACCGATCGGGCCACTAAAAGGAATGCCGCTGACACTGAGCGCCGCACTCGTGGCTATAAGAGCCGCAATGTCGGCGTCCACCTCAGGGTTCAATGACAAGGTATGGACCACCACGTGCACTTCATTGAAGAAGCCTTCAGGAAACAGCGGACGGATCGGGCGGTCGATCAATCGACTGGTGAGGGTCTCGAACTCGCTGGGCCGGCCTTCGCGCTTGAAGAAGCTACCCGGAATCTTCCCCGCCGCATAGGTCTTTTCGAGGTAATCCACGGTCAACGGGAAAAAGTCCTGTCCGGCTTTACCTTCGGTCTTGCCGACCACGGTGGCCAGCACCACCGTACCATCCATGTCCAGCAGCACCGCGCCGCTGGCCTGACGGGCGATTTCCACGGTTTGCATCGTGACCGTGT
>JAKANU010000229.1 GCA_021812315.1 Pseudomonadota bacterium | reverse complement strand
GCGTTGGAGCAGGACTCCGTGAACGAACTCAGGCCCGATGCGATCTGATTGCAGCGGTGCCCGGGCGCGCCCAGGATGATCAGATTGCTGCTTTGCGAGCTCGCCGTTGAGCCGGTGCATGCAAACACGACCCCGGTGTTGGCGCCCAGGGAATTGGCTGTCATCGTGCTGCTGCCCGGTGTGACGGTCAAATTCACCGAGCCGATGCCGCAACTGCCGCTGCAAATGTAGTTGCCGCTGCTGAAGTCGCTGGCGCAGCCGGTTTGCGGCGTGGGTGGCGGTGCCGGAGGCGTCACCGGTGGTGTCGGCTGGGGTGTGGCCACCGGTGGCGGCGTCGGAGTGGGAGTCGGAGTGGCCGGCGTCTGGGGTGGCACGGGTACCGCCGCGCTTGGGCCAGCAGGATGCTGCGGGCTATACGGATTGTTGCCAATACGAGCGTTCACCTGTTCGAGCGAAACCGAAACCCGCGGCGCGGGAACGCAGGCGTCAGCGGCTTTTTTGGCGGCGGCGGCCGAGTCCTGCGCGCTATTTGCGGCCTTGAGCGCGGCGCGCAAGGCTAGCTCAGCTCCGACGACGGCCTTGTCGATAGCCTTGATTGCACCAGCGGCTGCCGCAGCGGCCAGATCGGCGGCGTCGACGGCCTGGATGCTGTTCGCCTTTTCTTCGTTGGCTTCACTCGCCATCTTGTTGGCATCCTGAACGTACCCGCCAGCCATTTGCTCATACCGATGGGTTGCGGCCGAGTACGGGATACTGCCGCCGCCAGGGGTCTTGCCGACATCGGACATCGTCAGGGATTTGCCGAATGCGGCGTCAAAATCAGCGTTCGCCGCCGCGGCAAATTTGCTGGCTTCAGCGGCTGCGGCGATGGTCGCCTCCGCTGCCTTGTAAGCTGCCTTGTAGGCTTTGTACGCGGCCTCAAACGAGCTGCGCGCTTGCGCGGGGGCGTTGACGAGGGCATCTTTCGTGGCGTAGACCGCTTTGTAGTCGGCATCGGAGGCTTGGTAAGCCACAATCGATTTGGCGGCTTCCGCTTTGGCCGCGTCGCATTCGTGGGCAGCCGAAGCTGCTTGGGCGGCTTCGGCATGCGCTTTTGCCTTGACGGCAGCCGCTTCGGCGCGGCTGGCGTTCAGGGTGGCGTCGGCGGCAACTTTGTCGGCGGCTTCGGCGCGGCCCTTGGCTTGCGCGGCGGCAGCCTTGGCCTCGACCGCGGCTTTGATGGCTGCATCGGTGGGAGCAGCTGCCTTCGCGCCTTCGGCGATGGCTTGGTCGCTCTTGATCTTGATGGTACGGGCAACGACCGCCGCTTCGCTCGCATCGTCGCCGAAAGCCGGGATCGCAGTGACGGCAAGCAGGCACAGCACGGACAAAGCCGACCCTGAAAATCCGCGCAAGCCTGACGCAGCATGCAAGAGAATCTCCCACTTGGCGATGGGAATCTGCTTGGAGACGGAAACGGCGGAACCTACTGTGACTTTCACTTCCGGCGCACCTGAAAGGTTGGCGATGCCGGACTATAGGCGTTGGCGTGGTGACTTGTAAAGCGGATTTTGTGCGCCCGGTTGCGGCGCCGCTTTCATGCGGCCTACCACGTGCATTTCGCACGCCTTGCAGTCAAACCGCAGCGTGAGTTGCTCGGCGCCGTTGACCAGTTGCAGCGGCTCGGCACGGATGGTGCCTTGCACACCGGGCACGCCCTTGGCCTGCTTCGGGCACAGGCTCATCGAGTAGCGCACGCAGTGTTTGGTGATCATCAGGCTGACCTCGCCGTGCTCATGGCCTGCTTCAAAAGCCGGGGCGATGACCTGTACGCCGTGGCGCTGGTAAAAGGCGTGCGCGCTTTGGTTGAGCACATTGCCCAGGTAGCTCAGGGCGGTATCGGGGTAGGGCGCGGGCGGCTCCAGCGCTGCGCCGCGCAGTGGGCGCTGGTATGCCGCAGCGCGCACGGCCTGCAGCGCCGCCACCGCGTCGCGGCGCAGGCCGTTGAGCACAGAGCTCGGCAGAACAATATTGGCAAAAACGCCTGCAGCGAAGGTCAGACGAGCGTCAAGCGCTACAAATTCCGTAGCACCAAGGCGCTCCATCTGGTGCTTTGCGCTGGCTTGGGTGGTGGCTGCATCCACCCCGGCGTGGTGCTGCCCGATGGCAAAGGCGCGCTGTGCGCTCGCACTGTGGCTGTCTTCGTCGGTCAGCGTGAGGGCCAGCGAATCGGTGCCAATATGCAGCACGGCCCAGACCCCGATGCGCCGCTGGGCCGATTTTTTCTCCAGCGCGCGCACCCAGTCCATGTCGCGGTTGCGGTTCACCTCGGTGCCGCGGCGCAGATCGGGCAGGGCGGCCAGCGCGTCCTTCGGAAAGACACGCCAGCGGTTCACTTTGCCGGGCAGGCGCTCGGCCCGGTTGATGGCCAGGCCGGTGAGATCCTTCTGCAGGTCGTAGTAGCACAGGCCGTCGCCATTGTGTAGCAGCGTGGCCGGGTCGGCAAGCTCAAGTTCAAGCCAGTTGGCCGCCACCTGTGTCACGTGGCCGATGCTGCGACCCGGGTTCTTCGGGCTGTCGAAAGCGCCAATGTCGTCCCGGCGTCCGCGCACGAAGTAATCGGTGAATTCGCGGTTGAAGTTCTGCTGCGGATCGGGCGTAAACGTAAACGTCGTCCTGCCGCTGGAGGCCCGCGCCAGTGGCAGGGCCGAGCGCTCGCGCTGTTCGATCAGGGCGTCGAGCAGGCCGCGGTAATGCGCCGTGATGTTCTTCACGTAGCCCAGGTCCTTGTAGCGGCCCTCGATCTTGAAGCTGCGAATCCCGGCGTCCACCAGCGCTGCGAGGTTCGCGCTCTGGTTGTTGTCCTTCATCGACAGCACGTGTTTGTCGTGCGCGACAAAGCGGCCACGCTCGTCCTGCACCCGATACGGCAACCGGCACGCCTGGCTGCATTCGCCGCGATTGGCGCTGCGCCCGCTCTGCGCCTGACTGATGTAGCACTGTCCGCTGTAGGCTACGCACAGTGCGCCGTGCACGAAGAATTCGAGCTTGCACTGCGTTTGTTCGCGCACCGCGCGGATCTGTTCGAGCGTGAGTTCACGTGCCAGCACCAGCTGCGACAGGCCCACGTCCTGCAGGAAGCGCGCCTTCTGCGGAGTGCGGATGTCGCACTGGGTGCTGGCGTGCAGCTGGATTGGCGGCAGGTCGATCTCGAGCAGACCCATGTCCTGGATGATCAATGCATCCACCCCGGCGTCGTACAGTTGCCAGGCCAGTTTGCGCGCCGGCTCGATCTCATCGTCGCGCAGGATCGTATTCGTGGTGACAAAGATGCGCGCGTTGAAGCGGTGCGCGTGGCGTACCAGGCCGGCAATTTCCTGAACGCTGTTGTCGGCACTGGAGCGCGCGCCAAATGCCGGCCCGCCGATATACACCGCGTCAGCGCCGTGATCGATCGCTGCCATGCCGATGTCGGCGGTGCGTGCGGGCGCCAGGAGTTCCAGGCTATCCACGGCGGCGGACACCGGGGTTGAAAAACTCAGTTGTGTCTGATGGAACGCTGATGCCGCAAGCCAATCAGCACAAGCAGCAAGGACAAGAGCCAAAGTCCGGCTTCGGAGAGTGTCGGTATAGCCGTCGGCGCTGCGGCTGCTCCATAGGCTTCGAGTTCCCCAAGCGTCACCCAGTTGGTCGTGCCCGGGAGGCCGCAAAACCGGATGTATTGCGCCGGTGCATTAGCCGCGCTGAAGGTGAAGGATTGGCTGCCACTGCCGGTTGTTGGAAGCCCGATGTTGGTCCACGTGTTGTTATCCAGGCTGGATGAGACCTGAAACGTTGTTGATAGCGACCCGGCGCCCCACTGATTGGAGCTTACGACCACGTTGTCGATGGGATAGACGGCCTGGAGGTTGACTTGCCAGCAAGCGGTGTAATTGCCGCCATTCCAGATGGTGTTTGGATCGCCGTCGTTTGCCCTTGGGGGCAGATATATGGAGTATGAACTGGTGGCCGAGGCTGGCTTGCCCAACGCAAGATTGACTGGCCCGGCGCTGACTGTGGCGGTGCCACATAAGGTCATCATGACCAGCGCCAAAGTTCTTGCAATCGACCGCATAGCGTTTCCTTTTCTTGGTACAGATGGATAAATTTGCCCGGCGTTGTGTTGCGCCCGGCACTTGTTAATGTTCCAAACCACAGCGTTTGCGCGCCGAGATTTAGTGTAAACCACAGGATTGCTGTGGCAGACCGCCGACAGCACAGGTTGCGGCCTGCGTACACTTCGTTCCCATGCAAACGACACAACGCTACGAGTGGGTGGATGCGCTGCGCGGCCTGGCGATGTTGTGGATGACGGTTTACCACTTCTGCTTCGACCTGAACCAGTTTGGCTTCCTGCATCAGGATTTCTACGAAGATCCGCTGTGGACCTGGCAGCGCACCATGATCCTGAGTCTGTTCCTGTTCTGTGCCGGAATCGGCCAGGCGATCGCCGTGGCAAGGGGCCAGAGCTGGGCGCACTTCTGGCGGCGCTGGGCGCAGATCGCGCTGTGCGCGCTCCTGGTCACGCTGGGATCCTGGCTGATGTACCCGCGAAGTTTTATCTATTTTGGTGTCCTGCACGGCATGGCCGTGATGCTGATCGTTGCGCGCCTGAGCACCGCCCGCGCCGGCTGGCTATGGGCGCTTGGCGCTGCCGCAATAGCTATCAAAGTTGTAGCTGCTTACGCAATGGATACGGGCTTTGCAGGCCAATTGGCCGATGTTTTGAACAGCCGACAGTGGAACTGGATCGGGTTCGTGACGCGCAAACCGATCACCGAAGATTACGTGCCGCTGTT
>JAKANU010000228.1 GCA_021812315.1 Pseudomonadota bacterium | reverse complement strand
CAACTCGGCACCATGATGCCAATAGCGGCCAGCAGCAGGCCGACAACCATCGCGACCAGCGTCCAGACCAGCGACGATGCCAGCACGGCGATGTTCCACCAGGCCAGGGCAGCGACCACGGCCAGCGCTGCACCTACCGCCATGCCGCCTATGCTGATGACCAGCGCTTCGAGACTGGCGAGACCGAGCAGCTGCCTGACGCTGGCGCCGCGGGTACGCAGCAGCGCCTCTTCGCGCAGGCGGCGCTCGGTTCCGGAATTGGCGACAGCGAGGGTAAACAGCCCGGCCAGCATCACGCCCGGGACGCCAAGGAAGAGGAACAGCACGCGGGCGTACAGACTGTCGGCCTGCGCTCCGGCCAGCCTTGCACCGAGGTTATCGCCGATCACTGCGCTGCCGGCAACCCGTGCCTCGAAATTGTTGGCCCTGCGCGTGACCTGCTGCCAGGCACTTCCCGGGTCGCCTGCCAGATGGGTGTGCGGCAGTCGCACATGCAGTTGCAGCCGGACGAGGTCGGGACGGATCGCCTGTTGCGGATCGAACACCGCATGCCATTGCGCAATCGGCAGCAGTGCGACGTTGTCGGGCGGCGCCTGCGGCGCTGCGCCCTTGGGCAGGCCAATCGCCTGGAACATCGAGTCCGCATTAGGCAGCGACACGATGCCAGCGACCTGGACCATGACTGGGGCGAGGCCACTGCGCTCGATGGACACGACGTCACCAACGCCAACGTGCAGATTGGCTGCCGTCTGCTGCGCAAGCAACACGCCGTTCCAGGTGCCGACCAGCAGCCGGATCTGATGCGGAAAGGTCTGGCGATAGTTCGCCGGAAGGCCCAGCACCTTGCCGGCGCCGGTGCTCTGCTCGGTCTGACCGGTCGTGGCCTTGAAGCCTGCAACTGCGGCATAGCCGACCATGGCAGAGGCGGTCGGGTGCGCCGCCCGGTTCAGGTCGGCAAGGATGGCGGCACGGTCGGCCCCAGGGAAGAACTCGATCTGCCAGTCGACCGGCACGCCGGCGATCGCTCGTGCGGTCATGCCTTTGGACGCATTGGCAGTGAATGTACCGATCGCGACGATCAGCCCGACGGTGATACCCACGCCGAGCATTGCGCCGAACAGCCGACCCTGGCGCGAGCCAATCAGTCCCCGAATCCAGATCCAGATCATTGCTGCAACTCCTTGGCGGGTTCGAGCTTGCCATGGTCCATGCGCCAGATCGTGCGCAGGCGCCGGGCAATGTCGGGGTCATGCGTGGCAACGACCAGCGCGGCATCGGTGCCCTCGAGTGCGGCGAGCAGGGCATCAAACACCTGCTGCGCGGTGGTGTGGTCGAGTTGCCCGGTCGGCTCGTCAGCCAGGATCAGGCGGGGTCCGCCGACCAGCGCCCGCGCCAGGCCGACACGCTGCGCCTGGCCACCGGACAGTTCCTCCGGCAGCTTGTCGGCGAGGTCGGCAATGCCGATTGCGTCAAGGGCGCGTGCTGCCTCAGCCTGTGGATCGCCGGGTTGGTTGGCAATCAACAGTGGCAGAGCGACGTTTTCGGCGACGTTCAGCATCGGCAGCAGACTCGGCGCCTGGAACACCACGCTGATCTGTGTCGGACGTAGCAACCCATGCTCGCCCAGCGCCGGCCAGTTCAGGCGCCCAGCAGTCGGTGCATCAAGGTCGGCAAGGAGCATCAGCAACGTTGATTTGCCACAGCCTGATGGCCCCATCAGAGCGATCCGGTCTTGCGGCAGGATGCGGAACGACGCGGGCTGCAATGCCTCGATCGTCTGCCCACCAAGAAGAAAGCTGCGGCCCACGCCGCTGGCCTCAACGAACGGCTCAGCCATGGTCGATTCTCCCATCCTGGATTCGGATCACTCGACTCGCCCAGGCCGTCAGCGCAGCGCTGTGGGTGGCGATCAACGCGGCCCCTCCTGCCTTGCGCTGCGCGTCGAACAGGTCGAGCAAACGGGCTTCTGTCGCGGCATCAACCTCGCCCGTGGGCTCGTCGGCGAGCAGGATGGCCGGGGCAGCGGCAAGCGCCACCGCCAAGCCGGCGCGGGCGAGCTCGCCGCCGGACAACTGGCCGGGACGGGCGTTGCGCCGATCGGTCAGCCCGACGTCGGCGAGCAGGCGGTCGATGCGTTCGGAGTCCTGCTTGCGTGCCAACCCCATTTGCAGGCGGATGTTGTCAACCACCGACAGCGTCTCGAGCAGGTTGCCCGATTGCAGGAGGATGCCGATGCTGGCGGCGCGACGGCGTGCACGCTCGGCCTCGGGGCGGCGGGTGAGACGTTCGCCCTGCAACATCACGTGGCCACCGTCAGGCTCGTCGAGCCCGGCGAGGCAATTGAGCAGGGTCGATTTGCCGCTGCCCGATGGGCCGATCAAGGCAACGATCTCGCCGGCCTCGACCTTCAGGCTGGCGCCGCGCAGAGCACGGGTCTCGCTGTCGCCAATGTGGAAAAAGCGGTACAGATCGACAGCCTCGATCACCGGCGGGGTCACCATTGGAAGCTCCGTGCAATCAAGTTCCATTGGTCGGCGTTGTCGGCACCGAAGGGAGCGGAGAGTGTCAGCGTCGCCAAGCGTCCTCTATTCCAGAGCAGATATTGGTCGTTTTCCAGACGAATGGCCTTGCCGGTGACGGCGTTGGGCTCGGAGTTTGAGCTGAACGCGATCAGAATGGCTTTCCCGGCGGGCAGGTCGACGGCCACGACCTTGGTGATGCGAACCGCAGTGGGCAACGCCTCCAGTGCAGCAACCTGCTGCGTCCTCACAGAGGCCAGGGTCGGCGCCGATGCGACCTGTGTGATCTCGACGGATACGCTGTTGTAGGCGTTGCTGAAGTTCACGCCTGTGGCCGTTTGCCGCCGAGCCCAGCCTTCGGGAACCTTGAGGAAGAAGCCCAGCGGCGAGCGATGGCCGACAAATACCTGGGTATCTGGGATGTCGCCAAGCGGATGCGCCAACGGCGGCAGAGGCAGTTGCTTGGTCGACAGCGGAGCGGCGGGTGATCCCTGCGCAAAGGCAGCCGGGCCGAAAGCGCCCATCAGACCGAGCAACGCGAGAGCCAGAAACGGAATGCCGAATCTTTTCATGCTGGGACTCCCTTCGAGCTTTACATTGATGCTATGCGCGGCATACCTTAGTTCTTTGACGTGACACAATGAATACGGCTGGATACTTTTAGTTGCCTTGCTGGGCTGCTGCCGGTTCGGTGGACTGACCTGCTCCGGACATGCACCACGCCGGCCGTCCCGATGGACAAGCTGGGCACGCTCGTGCTGTCCGCGCTGGCCGACAAGGTCCTGGCGCCGGAGCGCCTGAAGGCCATGCTCAAGGAACTGAAACAGCACTTCGAGCTGTCGTAGAGCAAGCACGGCGAGGCCCTGTGCGCCATGCAGAAGGAACTGAGCGAATTGGAAACGGCACACGGGCCGCCAGTGTGCTGGCCATGCTGGGCGCGCAGCTTCGATCGAAGCGACTGCGGCCATGGCTGTTCTGGGCGCTGATGCTGGCCAGCTCGGCGGTCGGCGCGGAGGTCTCGGATGCCATGGCCCGGGCCCTCGGCTGGGGTACGGCGACCACCGCCCTGGTGCTGCTCGGGGGGCTCGTTGCCATTTTGCTGTGGTGGGCCATGTGCCGTGGGCTGCCGGCGCCGGGGTTCATTGGCCACCGGCGTGACGAAGTCTGGTTCTGGGCAGCCGCGCTTTCCGGCAATGGCCTCGGCTCGGTGCTCGGGGATTTGCTGGGAGACCGCTGGGGCCTGGGGCTGGCGGCATGCACCGCGTTATATGCGGCCACGCTTGCCGTGCTCTGGGGGCTGGGGCGTGGGACGCGGATCGATCGACGCCTGCTTTTCTGGGCGGCCTTCGTACCGAGCCGGATCCCGTTCTAGGATTCGTTCACATCGGTTGCGCGCACGCCGGGCAGATCGACGCGCAGGACCAGCCCCTTGCGCCGGTCATCCCGATCGTGCAGGGAGATCTGCGCGCCGATGCGCCGAGCCGCCTCGCGCGCAATGGCCAGTCCGAGACCGGTGCCACCGATCTCCTGGCCCGCCAGGCGGTGGAAGGGCTTGAAGGCATCGTCACGCTGGCTCGGCTCTACCCCGGGGCCGCTGTCGATGATCTCGCAGCGCGCACCATCGCCGAGCGCGGCGATGCGCAGCGTGACCTCACCTCCCGCGGGGGTGTACTTCAGGGCATTGTCGATCGCATTGCCCAGGATGGTGCGCAGCAACCCCGCGGAGCTGATCACGGGGGGCAGGTCGCCGGCTTCCATGCCCAGGTCGATTCCCCGCTGCTCGGCGACCGGGAAATGCATCGCCAGCAACTCGCGCCCCAGGGCCACGAGGTCGACGCTCTCGCGTGGCGCATCGCCGCTTTCGATGCGCGCGAGGTCGAGCAACTGTTCGCTGAGCTTGCGCGCGCGCTCGATGCCCTGCTCGAGGGGTGCCAGGCGAAGCCGGGCTTCGTCGAGGGACTTCGCGTGACGCAGGTTGCGCGCCTGCAGGGCCAGCGCCGTCAAGGGCGAGCGCAGTTCATGGGCGGCGTCGGCGACGAAGCGCTGCTGCTGGCGCATCAGCTCGCGCGTGCGCCCGAGCAGCCCTTCGATGGCGTCGACGAAGGGCTGGATCTCCGCCGGCATGCCCCGCAAGTCCAATGCGGAGTCCCGCACGGCCTCGAGCGCCTCAAGGCGTGTTGCTGCGCGCACCACGGGCTCGAATTCCCGGCGCACGCCGCGACCGATCAGCCAGACCAGCAAGGGCACCAGCAGCAACGACGGCAGCAACGCTCGCAGCGCCCCGTTCCAGGCCAGTTCGTCGCGCG
>JAKANU010000227.1 GCA_021812315.1 Pseudomonadota bacterium | reverse complement strand
CCTGCACGAGGTCTTGGGCCGGGAGCAGATGAATGAGCCTTGGCGTCTGGCCGCCGCCATCAAGGCCTTACCGATCACGCTGCTGGCTCCGCGACCGATCGACGAGGCCATCAGCAGCGCCGGGGGTGTCGAGTTTGAGGCCATGAACGCACACTTCATGCTCGAGAAAATCCCCGGCGTGTTTTGCGCCGGGGAAATGCTCGACTGGGAGGCGCCAACGGGCGGTTATCTGCTCAACGCATGCATGGCCACCGGGCGCGCGGCTGGCGCGGGTGCGCTGGAGTTCCTGGCCGGTATCGCGATCAGCAAGCGCTGATCTCGCTCACGCTCGCGTTATCTGCGCTGACGCGCACGACGGGCGCGTTGCACTCTTCGTGCTGGCTCGCAACCTGGACCACTTCGGACGGGTCGCTGCCAAGTCTCTTGGCGAGCACCGTGACCGGACTCAAGGTGATATGGTGCGGCTCCGACGCAGCGCTGGGAATTCCGGCGGTTGGGGTGGAAGCACCTTCGATTGCGAGCTTGTTCAACCCGAGCAGGAGCGTCCCATGGATCAAGACCGTGATCAGTACGGCGCTGACAAGAGCTTTTGTTTGCAGGGCGTTACGCATGTCATTCTCCTTCTGCGCCACCTTCCTGGGTGGCATGCGGGGAAGTCTAGGCAGGCGGTGTCTGCGATTCAAGGCCTATGCGACGAATCGCATGCTGCGATGACGAACTGCGGTTTCTAAGGATTCGACGGCCGAGACCCGGAGCGCGTACCAAGGGCGCTGACCGCTCCTTTGGCCAACAGGGCGGCGAGGACGGCGTCGCATTTGTTGCGGATGTGTTCTTCCAGCAGGGTGCGCAGTCGCTTGCCATTCTTCGCCTCCAGCGCAGCGATGATCTGGTCGTGTTCCTGCATCGCGTGGTCCCAGCGATCCTGACTCACATTGGCGAAGTAGCGCGCCCGGCGCAGGCGCAGATTGAGCTTGCTTTGTGTCGAACTCAACACCGGGTTGCCCGAGAGCAGGAAGAGCCTGGCGTGAATGGTCTGATTGAGTTCGAAGTAACTCTCGCGCTCGCCTTTGTGGTAGCAGGCTCGCATGCGTTCGTGCAATTCGCGCAGGGCTGCCGTATCCGCAGCGTTGGCGCGCTCGCAGGCCAGTTCCCCTGCCAGACCTTCGAGGACCCGCAGCACTTCGAAGGTGTGGGCCGTGTCCGCCAGGGTCATGGGCGTCACGACGGCGCCGCGGTTGGGTAGCAATTCCACCAGGCCCTCGCTGGCCAGGGTCTTGAGCGCCTCGCGCAGGGGTGTGCGCGAGACTTTGAGTTCCTCGCACAGCACCCGTTCGGTCAGCCTCAGTCCCGGGGCAAGCTCACCATAGGTGATCTTGTCGCGTAAGCGATCGGCCACCTTCAGGTGCAGCGAGATCTTGTCGGAATCATCGTCTAGCATCGAAAAACCTGATTTTGAATACAATTTAGCTTAACACTCCTTGGCTTCAGTTGCTTGCTTGCGTTGAGAACGGAAGTCGAATACGATAACATTTTGCATACAATTTGATGGAGCGGACTTGATGCTGAAGCTCACACACCGGCCCAGCGGGCGCCATTTCCTGCAGATTCCGGGGCCCACCAATGTGCCGGAGCGGGTGCTGCGCGCCATCGACAATCCCACCATTGATCACCGCGGTCCGGAGTTTCAGGTGATCGGCCAGAAGGTGCTGGCCGATATCAAGAAGATATTTCAGACGACCGGCCCGGTGATCATTTATGGCGCCTCTGGCACAGGCGCCTGGGAGGCTGCACTGGTCAATACGCTGTCGGCCGGTGACAAGATTCTGATGTACGAAACCGGCCACTTCGCCACGCTATGGAAGAAGATGGCCGAGCGCCTCGGGGTGAATGCCGAGTTCATTGCCGGAGATTGGCGCCAGGGTGTGGAGGCGGCGCGCATCGGACAACGGCTGGCGCAGGACCCGCAACACCAGATCAGGGCGGTATGTGTGGTCCACAACGAGACCTCCACCGGCGTGACCTCCGACATTGCAGCCGTGCGCGCAGCTATCGACAGCGCCAAACATCCGGCGCTGCTCATGGTTGACACGATTTCTTCGCTGGGCTCAATCGATTATCGGCATGAGCAGTGGGGTGTCGATGTGACTGTGGCCGGCTCACAAAAAGGCTTGATGTTGCCGCCGGGGCTGTCTTTTAATGCCCTGAGCGAGAAAGCAATCGCCGCTTCCCGATCCTCGGGCTTGCCCAAATCCTATTGGGCCTGGTCCGAGATTCTCGAAGCCAACAAGAGCGGCTTTTGGCCCTACACGCCGTCGACCAACTTGCTCTACGGCCTGTCCGAGGCCTGTGACATGCTGCTTGAGGAGGGACTGACCAGCGTCTTTGCTCGCCACGCCCGCTTTGCCGAAGCGACCCGACGTGCGGTCCGCGCGTGGGGTCTGGAAGTGTTCTGCACCAATCCGGTCGGGCTCAGCCAGTCGCTCACCACCGTGCTGATGCCGGAGGGGCACAATGCGGATCATTTCCGAAAAGTCGTGCTCGATAACTTTGACATGTCGCTGGGCGTGGGTTTGGCCAAGCTTGCCGGCAAGGTTTTTCGCATCGGGCATCTGGGCGACTTCAACGAACTCACGCTCATGGGCACAATTGCTGGTGTGGAAATGGGCTTGACTCTGGCTGGAGTGCCGCATCGCCCCGGCGGCGTTGCGGCGGCGATGGAATACTTGACTTCAACACTTCAATGAGGAGAACACGATGACTTCACGGATTCAGAAATTTTCGACCAGAGTCCTGTCCTCAATGCTTGGAGCCGGCCTGCTGGCTGGCGCGACACTTGCCCAGGCGCAGGCGCCTTGGCAGCCGACCAAGTCGGTGGAGATCATTGTGCCTGCCGGCGCGGGCGGCGCGGCCGACCAGATGGCGCGCACGATCCAGGGTATTGTCGTCAAGCATCAGTTGATGAAGCAACCCATCATGGTCATGAACAAATCCGGCGCCAGTGGTGCCGAAGGCATCATGGATGTCAAGGACGCCAAGGGTGATCCGCACAAGCTGATGACCGCGTTCTCTGCCATCTACACCCTGCCGGTGGCAGTCAATTTGCCGTTCAACTGGCGCGATCTGAACCCGGTGGCGCTGATAGCTCTGGACGAGTTCCTGCTGTGGGTGAACGCAGAGGCACCGTACAAGACGCCCAAGGAGTACCTGGATGCGGTCAGGGTTGCGCCCCCCGGGGCTTTCAAGATGGGCGGTACCGGTTCCAAGCGCGAGGATCACATCATCACCGTCATGCTCGACAAGATTGCCGGAACAAAATTCACCTACATTCCCTACAAGAGCGGTGGCGAAGCGGCCACCCAGCTGGTGGGCAAGCACATCAATTCGAACGTGAACAATCCGAGCGAAAACATTGCCCAGTGGCGCGCCGATCAGGTTCGTGCCTTGTGTGTCTTCTCGGCACAGCGCATGGTCTACAAGGACAAGATCACCAAGGACCTGTCCTGGGCTGATATTCCTACCTGCAAGGACTCCGGTGTGGACGTTGAGTACCAGATGCTGCGCGGCTTCTTCATCCCCGCGGGTACGACCAAGGAGCAGGTTGCGTTCTATGTCGATCTGCTCAGGAAAGTTGCGGCGACGCCGGAATGGAAGGACTATCTCAGCAAGCAGGCGCTCAAGGACGTCTTCCTCACCGGTCCCGAGTACGTCAAGTTTCTTGAGAAGGACGAGGCGTTTCACAACAAGCTGATGAACGAAGCCGGGTTTGCGCACAAGTAGTTGAGGCCGGCCGGGAGCAGCACGATGCAGGAACGAGGAAGCGCACCGCCCGGCGGTGGGTCCCATAGCATGGTCGATGCGGTCACCGCCGTCATCATCTTTGCCCTGGGCGTGGTGATGATCGTCGACAACTACAAGATCGGCGCGGGCTGGGCCAGCGATGGACCGCAGTCAGGCTATTTTCCGCTGCGCATTGGCGTCATCCTGTGCCTGGCCAGCGTGGGCGTAGCGCTCAGGTCCCTGTTTGGCAAGCAGCGAAGTGCCGAAGCATTTGTTTCGTGGGCGCGTTTGAAGCTTGTCCTGATGGTGCTGCTGCCGACGCTGGCCTACGTTCTGGCGATCCAGTTTCTCGGAATCTACGTGGCCTCGACCCTGTTCATCGGCGCTTTCATGCGAGTCATGGATAAGAGCCGGTGGCTCAAGACGCTGCTGGTGAGCGTGGGGGTCAGCGCATTGCTGTTTTGGATGTTCGAAGTGCAGTTCAAGGTGCCACTGCCCAAGGGTCCTCTGGAAGCCCTGCTCGGTTACTGACCGCCGTCTTCGGAGACATGCCAAATGGAAGAACTCGACGCACTATTTCATGGCTTTGCGCTGGCTTTGAGCTGGTACAACATCGGCATGATGGCCATTGGCATCGTGCTTGGCGTGGTGATCGGCGTCCTGCCGGGTCTGGGTGGTCCCAACGGTGTTGCGATCCTGTTGCCGTTGACCTTCACGATGGCACCGACTTCAGCGATCATCATGCTGTCATGCATCTATTGGGGATCGCTGTTTGCCGGCGCGATCACTTCCGTGCTGTTCAATATCCCCGGCGAAACACACTTGGTAGCGACGACATTTGACGGTTATCCGCTGGCCCAGCAGGGGCGCGCTGGCGAGGCCCTGACGGCGTCCTTCACAGGTTCGTTTTTTGGTGCGCTGGTGGCGTTCTTGCTGATCGCCTTCCTGTTCCTGATCATCCCGACGGCGGCGATGGGAGGCACCCTGCCGGCCCTGGCGCGTCTCCTCACGGACACCCACGAATCGGGTAAGTGTCTCGCATTCCTTTACGCCCTCAAC
>JAKANU010000226.1 GCA_021812315.1 Pseudomonadota bacterium | reverse complement strand
TGGGCCGCGAGGAATGGCGATGGATGGACAACAACCCCTTCACCGGCCTGCGCATGCCCAGCACCAGCGCACCGCGCACCCGTCGCGTTTCTTCGTCCGAAGTCAAGCGGATATGCCGCGCCCTGCACTATCGCACCGGCATGCCACCCAAGACGACAAGCCAGCAGGTTGCCCTGGCTTTCCTCATTGGATTACGCACCGCCATGCGTGCTGGGGAAATCTTGAGCCTGGGACGCGACTGCCTGGACCTGAACCAGCGCGTTGCGCGCGTACAACACAAGATGCAGTATCTGACGGGGCGCCCGCGCGACATCCCGTTGACGCGCCAGGCCGTGCGTTTGCTGCGACCCGTGGCCGAGCAAGAAAAGTGCTTCACGGTGTCCAGCGCCGTCCTGGAGGCCACGTTCCGCAGGGCGCGCGACCGTCTGCTCATTGCGGACTTGCACTTTCATGACTCGCGCGCCGAGGCGCTGACGCGGCTGGCGCGCAAGGTCGATGTCATGACGTTGGCCAGGATTTCCGGCCATGCCGACATCAGAATTTTGCAGCGCGTCTATTACAGAGAATCGGCCGCGGACATCGCGGCACGGATTTAGCCGGGTTCGCTCAAGGGAATTTCTTCATGAAATCGGCATTGAGCTTTTGAATTTTCGCAAGCTGATAGGCCTGCTGCCGATCAAAATCAGCTTGCGAGATGCCATGCTCATGCAGTTGCCGCTCAAGCCCCTTGATCTTGATCTTGATCTCGTCGCGCTGATGCCACAGTTTTCCGAAGGCGGCGGTGCGCAACACATCGGATGGATAGGAACCGAGCTTGACGCCGAAGCTGGAGGCAACCGCCTGAGCCACCGACTGCTGGCGCCCGAACGGGTCCGTCTTCCCGTTGATGGCATTCGCCACGTTCTGCGTTGCATAGGTGTCTGGAATACCGACCACGTTGGGCATGAACGATTTGTAGAGGTAGTCCGCAATTTCCTCGGTTTTTTCCTTCGGCGTGTCGGTGCCTTGCACAATGGGGTCACCCGTGAACAGCGACTTGTTGAACACGATTTCGCCAACGGTGGCCAGCGGCCCGCTCGGATACAGCGATGGCAGTAACGGCACGGCGGCATGGCCCTCGCCCAGGTCGAACACATCGCCCATGGGCAGGAAGCGGCGGATGTCCAGGTACACCGGCGAACCGTTGCGGTCGTTCCAGGGCATGCGCATCAGCTTGGGTACGAGGCCCCACACGTCACCGGCCTTTTCCTCGGGGAGCTGCTTGCGGTTCTTGTCGCCGCCTGCGGCCATGAGCGAGAACATGGCATTGAGCGCGCCGGCAATCATCATGAGCTTGAGCAGCTTATGTGGCTTGGTGCCGGCCGTGCGCAACAGCAGCGGCACCGCGCGGTAGGTGTAGCTGATGAATGGGACGAAGGTCGTGCGCGCCGCGTTGATCCAGGGCGCATTGATCTGGTAGTCGTGCATCGAGCGCTTGGCCAGGCGCCCGGCTTCGCCATCGGTTGCGCCGGATTCCTTGGCCTTAAGCCACACCGCGAGGCGGAACATATTGTCCTCGGCCTCGTACAGGTGCATCATGTTTTGCCCTTCGGTCGACGCAACCTTGATCGGCTTGCTCGACTTGAGCGCATCCCAAGCCTGGGGGAATTGCCGATGCAGCGCATGCTGCAGAGCCGCGTAAATGCCCGTCTGCCCGCCGATGGAATCCGCGCCGTTGGCTTGCAGGTCACTCTCGGAAGCCACCAGCAGCGGGTCCAGCGCGGCAGCCAGGCCTTCGTTGTCCAGCAGGTTGCCCATGCTGCCGCCCGAGTCCTTGAACCGATTCAGAACCTCGCGCGCCGCATCCCTGTCGCTGATGCCGATGTGGGCGAAAGCATTGCCGGCAGCCCCAAGCACGCCCTTGCCATCGCCAGGCGAAGCCGCCGAGACGATGCGCAGCGCCTTCAGGATGTGGCCGGCCGACACGTCATGCCAGTCGGACATCACGAAGTTCGACATGATGTTGTTCAAGTGGACCGTGGGCGACAAAGCCGTCTTGTTGCCCTTCCACGCGCGCATGATTTGCGAATAGACCTCGCCGAAGGGCTTGAAATTGCCATTGACCGTCTGGCGCACATCGTTCCAGATCGGTCCCGGCACGAACTTGCCGGCCAGCTTGCCGTAGCGCAACACCTGCGTGCCGGGAATCTTGGTGCTTGGAACTTCCACCCAATCGCCGGGCTTGAAGGAACTCAAAACGCCCTCGGACGCCTTGACCACGTTTCCAATGGCCTCGTCCCCTTCATTCTTGCCATACTGGCGGCCGAGCCATTCCAGGTAGCTGCCGACCTCGACATCATGGATCATGTCTTTGAGGGTGCGTGCAATCGCAAACCTGGCGTCATCGATCTCGCCCATGCGTTCGCGCTCTTCCTTGGTGAAGTCGCGCCACAGGATGACATTGCTGCCCTGGGTGTCGCGCACCTCGAACGTGCCCGCCGGGCTCCAGTCCTTGTACTTCGCCGGCATCGGCTCGCCAGCCGGCCAGTAGTTGACTTCCTGCAGCTTGCCCTGCGGCTTGTCTTCCATGCCTTCCAGAGGCGCGGTGGCATCGCCACTCGGCGCATGGCGCTCCATGCGGATGAATGTCTCGCCTTTCAGGCTGGTGTCGGCTTTGCCGGCTTCGAGCTTGCGCGTCCACCACTGCGGCTCGACGGCCTTCATCTTGGCCATGTCGACCTTGAGCACGATGCCGCGGCCCTTGTACTGGTCACCCAGCACGGAAATGGCCCGCTCCTGCCTGGCGCTCTGTCCTTTCGACTGCGTGACAACATGCTTGAGATAGCTGCGGCGCAGGTAGGCGAACTTGTGCTTCTCGTAGGTGGCCTGGTCCAGCATGCCCAAGGCCACGGCGCGACGCGACAGGTCATCAATCATGCTGCGCACGGCCTCAAGCACTTTGACGGACTGCTCAGGCAAGTCCTTCGTCAGCTCGGCAGCATGCGCCTGATCCTTCTCGTTCATCCAGGCGTAGGCCACGCGCGACTCGGCTCGGGTCATGGTCAGCAAATTGGACACCAGCGTGCCGGCCTTGCGCAGCAGCCGACGCTGGTCACCTTCCATCTCGCTTCGCGCATCGATCACAGCCTCGGGCACGCCGTAGTTCGAAATGATGCCGGCCTTCATGCGCTCCGGCGTGATGGCACTCAGCAAGTCGCCGGCCTTGTGGTACAGCAGATTGATGACCTTCTCGATGCCGCTGTACTTCGTCACGGCATGCACCAGGGCATCGACAGGAGCCGGCGTGGCGGCCACCTTGTCGATGATGTCCTGCGCGCGCTGGGCAACGTCTTTTTCGGACTCGGGCTGTTGATTCTCGGCTGGAGATGTTTCGGCGCTGCGCGAGAACAGAGGACGGTCGGCTTGGTCGCCCTTGTAATTCTTGTCGATGAACCGCTGCAGGTCAGTCCATGTCCTTGCAATCGGCCACCCGCTTTTGACACTAAGGCGGTTTTGTATCGCCGATTCCACATTTCCGCCCCACCCGCGATAGTTTTCGTTGCGCGAACGTCCGTCGAAGCCTATATTCGAAGGTGAGTAGAGCATCGGTGAAGTAACCGCCCTAGCATTGTGCTCAACGGTGTTGATCTCGCCCTTCCCTCCCTCAATGCGCCACCCTCGGGTGGCGCTCCTGTTTTCAGGATTCAGTTTTCCGGTGATGGCTTCTTTCGCCATGGCCTCGTCCACATAGACCAATACGCGATGATCTTTGCGGTTGGTGATCCAATCGGAAACTGCTCCGCGCTCCCGCGGGTAGGCGGATTTGACGAATGCCACCGGCACACCATCGACAGCCCCCTTGGTATTGATCGGCACCACGACCGGGCCAAAGTCGGTCAGGATGTTGGTGACGGCCAGATACACCCCCGGCTCGCTATCGTCGCGGAACACCATCGCCGGGCGCGCAAGCGCCTGTGCCACCATGTCAGGCGTTACGCCTTCCATGTGACCCGCATGCTTTCCGTCGAACACCTTTGATGCAACGTCGCTGTCGATTGCGACGGGAACAGGGTTCGGTACAGCGCGAATTGCCCCTAGAACGTGAGACGTTCTGCCCAACACAGCAATGTTGGCGCGGCCATCCAAAACAGCCTGCAGTTGTCGCGCTCCGTTGTCGACCAGCGCGCTCTGGTCGCTCTTGCTCGAAACCGTTGGCAGCGATGTGCTGCGCGATAGCTTCGGCGTCAGGTCGCCCGGTGAATCTTCGCGTTCGGGAAGTAGGCCTTTTGCGCGTAGGCGCTCGCTTCTTTCGCGTTCTGCCGCAGCGACTCGATTTCGGAACTCGTCAGTCGATTTGAACCCGATGAGGTAACGGGCTTCGCTGGCTGTGAGGGCGTCTGGCTTGATGCCGAGGGTGCTGCTGATTGCTTGTCCATGTCGCGCCTCCAGTTCCTGGGTGATCTTCGCAGGGGCTTGCATTGTCCCCTCGCGCATGGCGTTCGTCAACACGACAGAGCCGGCCACGTTGCCACCGCGCGACTGAATGAAGTGGGCAAGGTCAGCAAGCGTGCTGCCCATCGTGGTCACATCATCCACCAGCACATACTTCGCGCCAGGGGTCACATCACCAGCGAACTCAGCGCGGGTCATCAAGCGCTCCATCGGCTTCGCGCCGGTGTAATAGGCCCGATTGCTCTGCATGATTTCCGTATCGAAAGACGCGCCTGTTTCCGCGGCGTAATAGTGCGCCAGCATGTTCGGAATCTGGTTGCGACCGCTGGCTTCCTCAGCATCCACCGGCACATAGACGGCATCAGGACCGAATTCAGCGCGCGCCCGTTCAATGCTTTGCGGCTTCACGAGCG
>JAKANU010000225.1 GCA_021812315.1 Pseudomonadota bacterium | reverse complement strand
CCGATCTCCGCTGCGGGCATGGCCAGCCGACGTGCATCTTGCCAGAACCTGGTATCAACCGCAGCTTGAGCGCCTGCATGAGGACGCGCGCGCCCGCCAGATCGACCTGGAAAACCTTGAGCACATCGCCGCTGGCTATGCCAGTCGTGAGCGCTTTCTGAGTGAACTCACGCTCGATCCGCCCGAGGCCAGCAGCGACCGCTCGGGGGCGCCGCACCGCGATGAAGACTACCTGATCCTTTCGACCATTCATTCAGCCAAGGGCCAGGAATGGACCTCGGTGCATGTACTCAATGTCGTGGATGGCTGCATTCCGTCCGACCTCGGCACCGGCACGCAAGATGACATCGACGAGGAGCGGCGTCTGTTGTATGTGGCCATGACTCGCGCCAAGGAACACCTGCATCTGCTGGTGCCACAGCGCTTCTACGTCACCCAGCAATCGGCGTACGGCGACCGCCATCTCTACGCCGGGCGCTCGCGCTTCATACCGGACGAACTGCTTGGCAAATTCGAAACCCTGGTCTGGCCCAGCGTCGCTGTGGCGCAAGCCGAAGATCTGCATGCTGGACCTGCCAGCGTTCAAGTGCGCGAACGTTCACGCGCAGCCTGGCGCTGACGCAAAAAAACCCGCCGAAGGCGGGTTGGTGCGCGCTCTCAGGGCTATTTCTTGGGCGCACTTGCCGCGCTGGCTGCCCCGGCGGCCGCTTTTGCCGCTTTCTTTGACTTCTTGCTCTCGGCGGGCTTCTCCTCTGGCGCGGCGTCTTTCGCCTTGGCAGCAGCTTTTTCAGCCTTCTTCGACTTCTTGGTGTCGGCAGGCTTTTCTTCTGCTTTCACCTCAGCGGCTTTGGCCACCGGCTTTTCCTGCGTCTTGGCAGTCGCTGTTTCTTGCTTCTTGGCCGTCGCCGGGGCCGCCGCCGCACCCTTGTACGCAGCGCCACCAACGGTCAGCCCCTCAGCCGAAAACTTCGCGGCATTGACTTCGCCCACACCCTTGACGCGCGTGATCAGATCGTTCCAGTCCTTGAACGCGCCTTTGGCGCGCTCATCAATGATCTTGCCCGAAATTGCCGGACCGATGCCCTTGATGCCGTCGAGCTCGGCAGCGCTGGCCTTATTGACGTCGACCGCCGCAAAACACGCTGCCGCGTACAGCAAGGCCAGCAGTACAAAAAACTTCTTCAACATGAACAAATCTCCTTTGACTTGGAAATGCATTGTGAAATGAACCTCAATAAATCCGGCTGCATCATAGCCGCTGTACCTAGCAGTTTCCTTACATTCGCCCGCTTGTGCCTGCTGCTGCGGCTACTCCACCGTCACGCTCTTGGCCAGGTTGCGCGGCTTGTCGACGTCGGTGCCACGGGCACAGGCGGTGTGATAGGCAAGCAATTGCAGCGGCACCACGTGCAGCAGCGGCGAAAGCGCGCCGTAGTGTTCTGGCATGCGGATCACGTGCAGGCCTTCGGCCGATTCGATGTGGCTGTCGGCATCCGCCAGCACATACAGCACGCCGCCACGCGCACGCACCTCGTGCATGTTGCTCTTGAGCTTCTCCAGCAATGCGTCGTTCGGCGCTACCGTCACCACCGGCATCGCGCTCGTGACCAGCGCCAGCGGGCCATGCTTGAGCTCGCCCGCGGGGTAGGCCTCGGCGTGGATGTAGCTGATTTCCTTGAGTTTGAGCGCGCCCTCCAGCGCCACCGGATAGTGCAGGCCACGACCCAGAAACAGTGCGTTTTCCATTTTCGCAAAATCCTGTGCCCAAGCCACGACCTGCGGCTCCAGGGCCAGCACCGCCTGCAGTGCGGTGGGCAAATGACGCATCGCCTTGAGATGGCGCTCTTCGTCTGCCTCGGAGAGTCGCCCCTTGGCCTGTGCCAGCGCCAAGGTCAGCAGAAACAGCCCGGCGAGTTGCGCCGTGAACGCCTTGGTCGAGGCAACGCCGATTTCAATCCCAGCGCGCGTGATGTAGGCGAGCTCACATTCACGTACCATGGCGCTGCTGGCGACATTGCACACCGTCAGCGTATACAACATGCCCTGGCTTTGCGCGTGTCGCAGAGCCGCCAGCGTGTCCGCCGTCTCGCCTGACTGGGTGATCGTCACCACCAGGGTGCGCGCATTAGGGACCGAGTCGCGGTAGCGGTATTCGCTGGCCACTTCGACCTGTGTCGGAATTTTCGCGATGCTCTCGAGCCAGTACTTGGCAGTGCAACCGCTGTAATAACTGGTACCACAGGCCAGGATCAGGACCGAGTCAATTTCGCGAAAGATCCGCGCTGCGTTGGCCGTTCCGTCAAAGAGTTCAGGTGCAACACCGGTGATGCCCTCGAGCGTATCGGCAATGGCGCGCGGCTGCTCGAAGATCTCTTTTTGCATGTAGTGACGATACGGTCCGAGCTCGGCGGCTCCGCTGTGTGCCAGCACTGTCCTGACCGGGCGCTGCGCCGTCGTCAGCGGCTTGTGCGCCTTGTCCAGCAACCAGTATTTGCCCAACTGGACATCAACGAGGTCGCCTTCACCAAGGTAAATGATCTGGTCGGTGACGCCGGCCAGCGCCATCGCGTCGCTCGCCAGAAAATGCTCCTGCGCGCCTTTGCCGATGCCAAGGATCAAAGGTGAACCCGCGCGCGCGCCAACCAGCCGGTGCGGTTCGTCCTTGCAGAATACCGCAATCGCATAGGCCCCGCGCAGCTGGCCCACTGCGGATTTGACTGCTTCAAACAGATCGCCATCGTACAAATTGTCAATCAGGTGGGCGATCACCTCGGTGTCGGTCTGGCTTTGAAAAACATAGCCGCGGGTTACGAGTTTGGCGCGCAACTCGTCGTGGTTTTCGATGATGCCGTTGTGCACCAGCGCCACGCGACCGACACGGCTGGCCGCGTCAGGCCCTCTGCCGTGGCTGAAGTGCGGGTGCGCGTTGTGCACCAGTGGCGCACCGTGTGTTGCCCAGCGCGTGTGGGCAATCCCGGTGCTGCCACGCAGACCACTGGCGCGCACCTGCTCGGCGAGCTCCGCCACCCGCGCCGTGCTGCGCGCGCGCTGCAAACCGTCGGCGACGACCGCAACACCGCAAGAGTCATAGCCGCGGTATTCAAGCCGCGCCAGGCCTTGCACCAGGATCGGAACCACATTTCGAATCGATACCGCGCCAACGATGCCACACATATGTTCCATCCCAGAAATTGAATCTGGCGATCGTATGATCTTTCATGAGAAATATGTAACTGAAATTAATGCATTTTTGGAATTAACTTTCGTATAATTTTCAAGACATATTTTTCTTTCTGTACTTATCTATTAATGAAATCAATATCCATCGATTTGATCGATTTACAAATCCTGGATCAGTTGCAAACAGACGCTTCGCTCAGCAATCAGGCACTGGCGGCGAGGGTTCATGTTTCTCCCCCGACCTGCCTGCGCCGCGTCAAGCGCCTGCGCGATGCCGGGTTGATCGAGCGCGAAATTGCTGTACTCAGCGTCGAAAAAATGGCGGCCATCGCCGGGCACGGCCTTTGTGCCATCGTCGAGATCACGCTGGACCGCCAGGATCACGACGCGCTGGAGGCGTTCGAAATGCGTGTGGCCGAAGATGCTGCCGTGCAGCAGTGCTACCGGGTTTCACCGGGCCCCGACTTTTGCCTGGTCGTGCACACCGCGCACATGCCTGAACACCTTGCCCTGGTACAAAGACTGTTCACCAGCGAGGCCAACGTGCGCAACGTCAAAACCTATTTCAGCATCAAGCGCAGCAAGTTTGGGGCGCGCCTGCCGCTAGGCGCCTAGCCTGTCGAGGCTTACTTGCTCGGCCGTTTCCAGTTCGCCACGCTGATCTGTTTGCCGCGCGCCACGCTCAATGCACCGGGCGGCGTGTCCTTGGTAATGGTCGATCCACCCCCCACGGTCCCGCCGGCACCAATCTTCAGCGGCGCCACCAGGACGCAATTGCTGCCAACGTGTACGTCCGCTTCAATCACGGTCTGATGCTTGAATGCTCCGTCGTAGTTCGCAGTGATGCTGCCAGCACCGTAGTTGACACGCTCGCCCACCGTCGCGTCACCCAGGTAAGCCAAATGGTTGGCCTTGGCGCCACGCGCCAGCAACGAATTCTTGACCTCGACGAAGTTGCCCACATGAACATCGGCCGCGAGTTTGGTGCCCGGGCGCAACCGCGCGAAGGGGCCGACCAAGGAACCCGCGCCGACTTCCACCACCTGTTCGGCAATGCTGCCTCCGTCAATATGCGTGAAGGGATGGATGACGGCGCCGGGGGCAATGTTGGCATTGGCGATCACGCAATTGGCGCCAATGGTCACGCCATCTCCAAGCTTGACGGTCCCTTCAAAGATACAGTTGACATCGATCGACACATCGGCGCCGCACTGCAAGGCACCGCGCACATCCAGCCGCGCCGGATCGGCCAGTCGCACGCCCTGATCCATCAAATGCTCGGCGATGCGCAACTGCAAGGCGCGCTCCAGCGCCGCGAGTTGCTGCCCACTGTTGACCCCGGCGACCTGCTGAGCGTCTGCAATCTTGTGCGCGACCACTTCCACGCCATCGGCCACGGCAAATTTGACGATGTCGGTCAGGTAATACTCGCCCTGTGAATTCTCGTTGCCAAGCCGCGCCAGCCACCCTTTGAGGTGCCTGGCGGGCAGCGCCATGATGCCGCTGTATACCTCGGTGATGGCGCGCTGCGCGGGGCTGGCGTCCTTGTGTTCGACGATGGCACGCACGCGCTCACCCTCACGCACGATGCGACCGTAGCCACCGGGGTCAGCGAACTCGATGCTCAGCAGCGCCAGCCTGTCGCCAGCACACTGTTCAATCAGGCCGCGCGCGGCCTGATT
>JAKANU010000224.1 GCA_021812315.1 Pseudomonadota bacterium | reverse complement strand
CTGGCCGACATTGGCAAACTCATGGGTGAGGAATTCTCGAAAAACTTTTTCCTCCAGTATTTTGATTTCGGCGTGCATGCGACGCGTCTGAAGTTCAGCGGACTGCCCGATGCCCAGACCGCGCGGCTGCTGCTGCGCGAGCTGCGCGGCGTGCGTCAGGTGCTTGATGCCGAGATGCTCGACGACACTGGAAACTACCGCGTCCAGCTGGCTCAGGGCAACACCGCGGCGCTGGTTCAGGATCTGATCATCAAGCCGCTCAATGTCAAGCTGGGTCAGAACTGCTTTGCCTTTGGCGCTGCCAGTGACACCGAAGTCAGTGTCAGCTTTGCCAGCGCCTGCGCCGTTCCCGCCGTGGTGGGCAAGCTGGAGTCGATGCCCCCTGCCGGAATGCTCGACGCGCCCGCGGCACGCGGCAAGGCACTACTCAAGGGCATGGGCAAGACTTCGACCTGAGCGGCCGCTGCCCAGGGCAGAGGATCAGCCGGTGACCGAATATTCGACCGCGTCGACGCCGGCTTGGCCGACGCTGTGACCCAGTCCGATCTGCCCGTTCCCGCGCAGCATCACTTCCTCGCGGCGCAGCGCGAACTCAGGCTCGCCCGCGGGCAGAACATAAGTCCCGTTGGTGCTTTGGTCGATCAGAAAGAACTTGTTCTGGCGCCGCTCAATGCGGGCGTGCTGCCGCGAGGCCATGTTGTCACTCACCCTCACTTGGCAACTTGGGTCACGCCCCAGGAACAGGCTGGCGTTGGCCTGCTCGAAGTTCAGCACACCGCCGCGATAGCGAAGTTCCAGTCTTGCATGCGCGGGCGGCGTGATGATCGATGGCGTGGCCATGGTCAGCTCTTCACCGCTTTGCCAGATGATTTCACAGACCTCGACGTCGTCGCCCTTGCCCTTGACTGCCAGCGCGGCGATGCGTCGGGTATTCTTCTGCAACAGTGGTGAGAGGCTCTGCACGGTGACCCGCGTGGTGATGATTTGCCCGGCCTTGGCAAAGCCGGCCATGCGTGCAGCCAGGTTGACCGTGTCGCCAAAGACGTCGCCGCGTTCCTGCAGGACAGAGCCGACATGCATGCCAACGCGAATGGTCCGCTTGATGCTTGAGACCGCAGGCAGCGCGGCGATCTTCTGTTGCAGGTCGCACGCTGCCAGGCACGCCGAATCCGCCTCGGGCAGCGTACACATGACCTCGTCGCCAATGGTCTTGATCACGCGACCACCGTATTGCCCAATGATCTTGCGCATCAGCGCGATGCACTCATCGACCATCTTCTTGGCCTGCACATCGCCCAGGGTGTCATACAGCCTGGTGCTGCCGACGATGTCGGCAAACAACACGGCCAAGGCTTGCTGGGTCTTGATTTTGGCCGCAGCGACGGACGCAGAAGGGGCAGAAGATGTCATGACGATGAGGCTCATCCAGGCACGCCCGCAGACGGCGACCGCGTCTGCTGTTCGGGTCTGGAGAGTCGAATTCTAGCCAGACGCGGTTCTGGCATCGCGAGTCACGACAAATATTCCGGCGATCACCAGCGAGGTGCCCACGAGCAGCCACAGGGTGAACGGTTCTCCCAGCACGATGACGCTCATCAGGATGGTCGACAGGGGACCGATCATCCCGACTTGCGAGACGATGCCGGCGCCTATGCGTTCGATGGCCATCATCACCAGAAGCACCGGCACGGCGGTGCACAGGGTGGCGTTGAGCACCGACAGCCAGATCACCTGCGGCGCCACCGAGGCCGCACTCCATGGCCTCAGCACCACAAACTGGCCGATGCACAGCACACAGGCGACCGATGTGGCCAGCCCGACCAGGCGCAGTGACCCCAGGCGCCGCACCAGCTCGCCGGCGTAGATGAGATACAGCGCGTAACTCACGACGCTTAGGAATACCAGCAGAGCGCCGAGGGCGACATCGCGACCTTCCAGCGTGATCTCGTGGCCGAACACCAGGATCGCGCCGCCGTACCCGACCAGCATTCCAAGGGTCTGCCGACGGGTGATGACTCGGGCGTATAGCACTCGTCCGAGGATCAGCACCAAGGTCGGGTTCAGGTACAGGATCAAGCGCTCCAGAGAGGCGCTGATGTAAGACAGTCCGGCAAAATCAAGGTAGCTCGCCAGGTAATAGCCGGTGATGCCCAGGCCAAAAATGCCGCCCCAGTCAGCGCGCGAGAGCCTGGGCTGGTGGCGGCTGGACCACCATGCCATGAACAGAAAAATCGGCAGAGCAAACAGCATCCGGTACATGATCAGCGTGACGGCATCGACCCCATAGCGGTAGGCAAGCTTGACGATGATCGCCTTGGCGCTGAAGGCAATCGCTCCGGCGCCCGCCAGAAGCAGTCCCGATGCTATTGTTTTACGAGCGCCCTGAGCAGGCTGCGCGTGGGCCAGGGCCATATTCAACAGCCGACGGCGTGGCCGTCGCGACGCGAGTCGCTGGCCGCCACATAGCCTTCCAAGCGCGGCTCGCCCAGACGCCAGACGAATTGGCCGGCGCCAAAGTCCTGGTAGGAGTTGTGCAGGACCGTGGTACGGTGCCCGCGCTGGCTCAGGCCCAACACCGTGCCCGGATCCATGCTGGCCTCGACATTGATCTCCAATGCGTGGTCAAAACACCAGCGTGGCGCATCGCACGCCGCCTGCGGATTCTGGCCATGGTCGAGCATGCGCACCAGGGTCTGCATGTGTCCCTGTGGCTGCATGTTCGCGCCCATCACGCCAAAACTCATCACCGGCTGGTCAAGCTGCGTGAGAAAAGCCGGAATGATCGTGTGAAACGGCCGCTTGCCTGGTGCGACGACGTTGGGACTGTGCGGGTTCAGACTGAAACCGTGTCCGCGATTTTGCAGACTGATGCCAAACGCAGGCTCGACACAACCCGAGCCAAAGCCGAGGTAATTGCTTTGAATGAAGCTGACCATCATGCCCGACGCATCGGCGCTGCTGAGGTAGACGGTGCCGCCGGTGCGGTGTGCCTGAAGCGGATCACCGCAACGAAATTCCTGTGCCCGCTCCAGATCAATCAGACGCGCCCGTGAGGCCAGATAATCGTCGCTGAGCAATTGCTCAACACTCAACTCCATGCTCCCGGGGTCGGCGACGAAGCGATAGACGTCGGCAAACGCCAGCTTCATGGCCTCGATCTGAATGTGCTGCGCCAACGGTCCGTCGACGGGCAGGCTGGCGAGGTCGAAGCGCTCGACGATGCCCAGGGCCATCAACGCGGCGATGCCCTGACCATTGGGCGGGATTTCATGCAGCGTGTAGCCGCGGTAGTTGCGGCTGACCGGGCGCACCCATTCGGGTTGATGCGCTGCCAGGTCGGCCGGCGTCAGGGCACCACCGTGCTGCTGCACGAAGTTTGCCATGGCCTGGGCGATTTCGCCGCGGTAGAACGACTCACCCCGGGTCGCCGCGATGGCGCGCAGCGCCCTGGCTGCGGCCGGAAAGCGGAAACATTCGCCCACCGTCGGGGCGCGCCCGTAGGGCAAAAATGTTGCGGCAAAGCCTGGCAAGGGCTTCAGTTCTGGCGCTGCCATGGCCCACTTTTGCTGGACCACCATGGGGACACAGCAGCCGCCTTCGGCCAACTCGATGGCTCCCTGCATCAAGCTTGCGAAAGGCAAGGCACCAAAGCGTTCGCTCAGCGCCATCCAGCCACTGACGGCACCGGGAACGGTGATCGAGTCAACGCCACGCTTTGGCGGAGTTTGTGCCTGCGTACCGTAGCGGTCAAAAAAATACCCTGGCGTCCAGGCCATCGGCGCGCGCCCGGACGCATTCAGGCCGTGCAGGGCCTGGCCGTCCCACAGGATGCAAAACGCATCGCTGCCCAGACCGTTGCTTACCGGCTCGACCACGGTCAGCGCCGCCGCCGTTGCGATCGCCGCATCGACCGCGTTGCCGCCGCGTTGCAGGACGGCCAGGCCAGCCTGGGCCGCCAGCGGGTGCGAGGTGGCAACGACGTTGCGGGCAAACACCGGCAATCGCGTGCAACGATAAGGGTTGCGATAATCGAAGTTCATGGTCATGATTATCGATCTGCGGGCCGGTTCTGAGGTGCTGACAACGTGACACAAAGCGCAAGACAATTCGTGCGACGCCTTGGCCCCGGCCTGATCACTGGTGCGGCCGATGATGACCCCAGCGGGATCGCGACCTATTCCCAGGCAGGCGCGCAATTTCGGTTCGGTCTGATCTGGACCCTGCTGTTGACAACGCCGTTGATGATCGGCATCCAGATGCTGTCGGCGCGCATTGGCTGGGTGACAGGCGAGGGCCTGGCGGCGAATATCGACAAAATGTTCCCGCGCTGGTTGACGACCGGGCTGGTGGCGCTGCTGGTGGTGGCCAATACGATCAACATTGCCGCCGATATCGGCGCGATGGGAGAAGCGATCAGACTGTTGATTGGCGGGCACCTGGCGTTGTATATCCTGGCGTTTGGACTCGTGTCAATCGCTGCGCAGGTGTTCTTTTCCTACGAGCGAACGGTGCGGATCCTGAAATGGCTCACGCTCGCGCTGTTTGCCTATGTGGCGGTGATTCTCGCTGTGTCGGTGCCGCTGAGCCAGGTGATCACTGAATCGCTTCGGCCATGGTCATTCCTGCCCAGCGACGTCTCGGCCAGGGACTACGCGGCGATGGTGGTTGCGGTGCTTGGAACCACGATCAGTCCGTATCTGTTCTTCTGGCAAGCCACGCAGGAGGTGGAAGACCAGCGGCGCAGACCGCAGCTGGAACATCTGCAGCTCGACCCTGATTACGCTGCCGAGCACCTCTCACGCATCAAACAGGATACCTTTGTCGGCATGGGTTTTTCCAACGGCATTGCCTTGTGTATCGTTGTA
>JAKANU010000223.1 GCA_021812315.1 Pseudomonadota bacterium | reverse complement strand
TCGCAGCTTGAGTCCTCGGCCTTTGAACAGAGGGTAATAGTAGATGTCCAAGGGGAACGACTCGGGCCCGACCACGTAGTTACCAACTTGCCAACAGAGGCTACCCTGTGGGCTCAGCACCCGAATGAGTTCTGTAATGACGGGTTCTTGGGACTTCAGATAGAGATCGAGGGCGACGGTCGTCTCGTACTCCTTCCCAACGTTGTACGGCGGCGAGGTCACGATCAGCCCTACGCTATCCGAGGGGACGGTCCGGAGAAACTCGAGTGCGTCCCCTTCATGGAGCACTACGTTAGCATCGTCTCTTAGGTCTGGAGTAATGATCCAATCGCCTAGCGCGGGCGACGCGTCCCCGACGTCCAGTCTGAGCTGTTTGGCCTCGGAGCCCAAGGGCGATAGGACCGGGGAAGCAAGCTGCTGTTGAGCGGTCACCTTTGGACGACCCCCACTTCTCTTCATGAACGTACGACTCCCGTAAAAGGTCGACCGGGTGCATGAAACTGCTTGTGAGGTGCTCTCTCCGGGAACTACTGGGAGGGTGCTCGCAGCACACCTTGGCCCTCGCCGCCCGACCATCTCCTTACCGCCACCGACCGTACGCCGCGGCGACGACCCTCTGTAAGCGGGGAGCGGAGGTAGCGTCCTTGGCTGCCCGAGCCACTCAAAGCTCCGGCCTGGCAGCCCGCCTCTTTCTCGGCCGTCCCGCAACCATCCTGCCACCTGACGTGGCTGGTTGGGTGGGAGGGGCGTTTCCGTGGCACTTGGAGAGCAACCCAGATGCTGCTTCGAGGATCTGATTGACCCGATGCACCCTTGGGTTGCGAGTACTTTGGTGATTCATTGGCCCTCAAAGCACGGGCACCGTCGAGCTACATCGGTATGGGGCGACGCTTATCTCTTCGACCGGGGGTTAGTCCAGCGCGTCACCGCGGGCCACAATGAAGTTGAAGACCGTTCACGTCCAGAACTATCGATGCGTAGAGGACTCCGATGTTTTCGAGGTCAAGGACCTCACCGCCTTGGTAGGCAAGAACGAGGCCGGGAAGACGGCGATTCTGCGTTCCCTCCACAAGCTCAACCCGGAGCAGGATGACCAGGGGAACTTCGATGCGCTCGTGGACTATCCCCGGAGCGGATACTCCGAGTACGTCGATAGGCTGAAGGCAGACGGGCCAGCGGCCCCTGTCCTATCAACCACCTGGGAACTCGATTCCGATGATCAAGCGTCGCTCGACAGTGAACTCGGACAGGGGGTGGTGAACCGCTCCGAGGTCTCCGTCTCGAAAGGTTACGACAACACCCAGAGGTACGGAATCGGGTTTGACGAGGGCGTCCTGGTGAAGCGCGTCCTCACTACTGCTGCTCTCCCTCTTGAGCAGCATGCCGAGTTCTCGACGAAGGGCACATTCCGCGAGTTGCTGGCCGCGGCAAAGGCCGTTCAACCACCCAACGCGCAGGTCAACGCTCTGATAAAGCGCATCGAGGAGGGACACCTCCATGACAACCCACGGCAGGGAGCGATCAACGCTATCGCGGCACTCCTGCCCAAGTTCCTCTATTTCCCCGACTACGAGAAGATGGTCGGTCAAGTATCAATGGACGCGTACCTCCAGAAACCCGTCGAACAACGCTCGTTCCCAGAGCAGATCTTTCAAGCTCTGCTAGACCTGGCCGGAGTCTCCGCGAAGGAGATCCAAGAGAGCCAGAAATATGAGGAGCTGACCGCAAAGCTCGAGTCGGTCTCGAGCCGCATCAGCAAGGAGATCTTCGCCTACTGGAGCCAGAACAAGAACCTCCAGGTCGTGTGCGCCTTTGATCACGCCCGTCCCGGTGACAAGCCCCCGTTCAACAGGGGGTTCGTCTTCCGCGCCCGGGTGAAGAACCTACGGCACGGCTCCACCGTGGGCTTCGACGACCGCAGCGTGAACCTCTGCCGCCGCTGTCCCGCTCGTGGTGACCAAAAGAGCGGGCTTCCCAGTCGCAAGGCCGATACCGAGGGCGGCAAAGCCGGCCGGGTGCAGGGCACGATAGACATAGATGCCGTAGGCCCCGGCGACCAGCAGAGCGATGAGGGCCGTGGCCGGTACCAGGCCCAAGCGCGGCAGGCTCAGCCGGGCGCGCGGCGCTTCGGGCACCGCCGGCTCGCCCGGATCCACCCACTGGGGGCGCGGCTTGGGAGTGGCCAGAGTCAGGGGTTCGAGATCCAGGTCGGTAGGCTCGGGCGGGCCGGCGCCGCCTTTTTCCGCCTGTTTCAGGGCTTTCAGGAGCAGGCTCATGGTGTCGGCGCGGTGGGCAGCAGGCGGCGGAAGCGCGCTAGGTCAGCGCTTTCCACCGAAGGTTCGTGGATTACCGTGGGGCGCAGGAAGATTACCAGTTCGGTTTGCGTATCGCTGCGCTCGTGCTGGCCGAACAAGGCGCCCACGCCGGAGGGGCGCGAGAGCACCGGCAGACCGTCGCGCGCCTGGCTGGCGTCGTCCTGGATGAGGCCGCCCAACACCACCGTCTGGCCGCTCCTGACTTGCAGCATGGATTCCATCTCGCGGGCCTGGATGACCGGGATCTGACTCTGGATATGGTCCTGCGCCAGGGTTGGGTTGGGGTCGTTGACATAGCTGACCACGCGCGTGATGGTCGGGCGCACGGTGAGCGTGATGACGCCGTTTTCGTTGATCTGCGGCGTCACGCTCATCACCACGCCCACGGGCACGGTGTGGGGCGTGGTGGTGAAGGTGGCCGTCGTGCCGACGTTCACGGTGCTGGTGGTGGTGCCCTGGATGGTGAAATACACCAGGTTGTCCACCACCTTGAGCAGGGCAGTCTGGTTGTTGAGCGCCATCAGTTTCGGGCTGGAGAGCACCTTGGTCTTGCCGTAGGACTCCAACAGGCCCAGCAGGGCCTGGAAGTTCCAGTTGCTGTTGGTGTAGCTGATGGTGGCGAAAGGCGTCAGCGTGTTGGCCAGCGCGCTGGCGGCGTTGGCGGTGGTGTTGACCGCCCAGCCGTTCAGGCCTTGCACCAGGCTGTTCCAGTTGATGCCGGCGCGATACTGGTTCTTCAGGGTCACTTCGACGATGGTGGCCTCGATCAGCACCTGGCGCTGCACCGCGGCGCTCACCTGGTCCAGATACTGCTGCACCAGGCGCTGTTCGCGCTGGGTGCCCAGCACCGTCACCGTGCCGGCCATGGGGTTGACCACTACGTCATCCTTGCCGACGAGGCCGGCGGGGGAGTTTTTGAACGCCGTGTCGAACAGCTTGTCGGCCCCCGCGCCGGCCTTGCTGACCGCTTCGGCCTGGGCCACGCGCTGGCTTTGCAAGGTTTTTTCGGTTTCGGCGCGCACCTTGCGCTGCTCCAGGGTTTCATGAGCGGCGCGGCTGGCGGCGAGGATGTCGCGGATGTTCTTGGTGACGATGCTCCAGAAATCGTCGTCGGCGGTGCTCGTCACCGTGGTGCTGGAGCCATTGCCGCTGCCCCCCGCGGCGCCGCCCGCGCCCATACCGCCGCCGGTGGCCGCGATCTGCGCCGCGACGCCGATTTCCGACTTGGTGCTGCGCACCATGTTGACGTAATTGACCGTGTAAGTGCGCACGTAGGGCGTGTCGGGCAGGATGCTGATGTTCCTGCCGCTGAGTTTGACGCGCAGGTCGGCCTGCTCGGCGATGCGATCCAGGATGGCCGGCAGCGGCTCACTCACGGCATTGAGGGTTACGCGGCCGCTGATGCCGGGGTAGATGTCGATGTTGTATTTGGTGTCGCGGGCGATGGAGAACAGCAGTTCCTTGACCGGCACGTCGTTGACCACCACGGTGTAGGTCGGCGGCGGCGGGGCGCTGGACGGCGGCGGGAGGTAGGGTACGGCGCGCACGATGGGCGGCGGCGGGGCCTTGGGCGCCGGTGTCTGGTGCAAATGGCCGGGAGCCAGCGGGAAAGGCTGCGGCGCACAGGCGGCCAGCGCGGCCAGGGGCAGGAGGGCGAGCAGGCGCCTCATGGCAGCGTTCCGCCAGGGGTCGGCAGCAGGGCCCGGCGCATCTTGCCCACGCTGCGCACGAAGGGCTGGTAGGCCTGCAAAGATGCGGGCAGGCGTGCCAGAGCGGCTTCCGCCGCCGCATGGGCAGGGAATTCTCCGGCTAGGATCATCCAAGCCGGCCCGCTGGGGGTGCGCCCATGGAACAGCCGCAAGGGATGGGGGAGGTCCGATTTCTCCATATCGTGCAATAAAACGGCTGCATCCCAGCCATCTTTAACGGTGCGCAATTGCAGGGCATACAACGAGGAGGGGCTGCGCCGCAGCCAGGCGTCGGTGGCGAGGGCCAGGGCGGCGGGCGTGTCCGCGGCCGGCGCGGCGGCCGCGGTCGGGCTTGCCAGCGGGGCGGGCGCCGGCGCGGAGGTCGAAGCGCTCTGCCAATGGGTGTACGCCGCCAGCGCCGCCGCCGCGCCCAGGCCCAGGCCGCCCCAGAGCCAGGGGAGGGTGCGCGGGTTGCGGCGCGCGGCGAATTCGGCGTCGGCCAGGGCCGAGCGCACATGGGAGGGTTTGAGGTCGCGCGTGCCCTCGGCGTAAGCCGCCAGCAGGGTTTTGTCCGCCAGGATGTTGATGCGCCGCACCAGGCCGCATGAGGCGCGCGCGATGGCCCGGACCACCCGCGCCGGAAACAGGCTGGGGCCGCGATAGCCGGCGCGTTCCATCCGCGCCGCCAGGTAGGCGCCCACTTCGGCGTCGGGCAGCGCCGGCAGGGCAAGCGAAAGCGTGATGCGCTCCTTGAGCTGGCGGATGCGGGGCGTCGCCAGCAGGGCGTCCAGCTCGGGCTGGCCGAACAGCGCCACTTGCAGGAGCTTGTCGGTGGACGTTTCCAGATTGGTGAGCAGGCGCACGAATTCGAGGCTTTCCAAGGGCATGGCCTGGGCTTCCTCC
>JAKANU010000222.1 GCA_021812315.1 Pseudomonadota bacterium | reverse complement strand
TGCACTTCCTGACGTTCTGGAAATTGCCCGACGTGGACAAATTGGGGCGGCCCAAATTTGCGTATTCGAGATTGGTTCATGAAAATTGTGAGCGCAGAGCGCACTTCGATGCAGGGCGCTTTGCGATTGAATTTGGCGACGCAGCTCACCGCCAGGGACACTGCCTCTACAAGTTAGGCTGCAAGGGGCCGGAGACCTATGCCAATTGTCCGACCATTGGATTTGGCGATGCCGGCGAGAACAACTGGCCCGTCGGATGTGGGCATCCATGCATAGGATGCACTGAGAAGGGTGTCGGATTTACCAAGCCGATCCATCAAGTCGCCACGATGCTCAACGTAGCGCCTCCGTTGCAGTACGCTCGAATCGTCGAGGAACGTGGAAAGGGGGCATCCCTGGCCTCTGCCGCCGCTCTGGCCGCTTTGGCAGGGGCAGCAGCCGGCGCGGCCGTCATGCTCACCCGCAACCTCGGTCTGTCTCACGCTGCCGAGCAGGCAGAGGAGGCCAGATCAAACGCGAAGTCACAAGATCAGGCGCAGGTGTAATCATGGACTCACGTCGCGAATTCCTCAGAGGGGTTCTCGCAAGCAGCGCCGCGGTGACTGCGGCGGTTGTTGCCGCACCCGCCAACGCCAGGGAAACTTTGAGCCGCCCGGCCGAGGGCTTGGGTCTGCTCTACGACGCTACGCTGTGTGTTGGCTGCAAGGCCTGCGTCGCAGCGTGCAAAGAAGCCAACAACAACGCACCAGAATTTTCCACCCCGGACCACCTGTGGGACACGCCGTTGGACACGTCGGGGCACACATTCAACCTGATCAAAATGTATCGCAACGGGACCATGGCGACGAAAGATTCCGAGGTCAACGGCTTCGCATTCATGAAGACTTCGTGCATGCACTGTGCTGATCCGTCCTGCGTGTCGGCCTGCCCGGTGTCAGCGATGAAGAAGGACCCGGTCACCGGAATTGTTGCCTATGACCCCGACGCATGCGTAGGTTGTCGCTATTGCGTTGTCGCATGCCCGTTTGGAATTCCAAAATATCAATACGACTCACCAACAGGCAAGATCGGCAAGTGCGAGTTGTGCCGCCATCGTTACAAGGACGGCCACTATTCCGCCTGCGCAGAGGTTTGCCCGACCGGTGCGACGCTTTATGGCAGGACCTCAGATTTGTTGGCTGAGGCTAAACGCCGACTCGCCCTCAAGCCTGGCAGCGTGACGCGCTATCCGCGCGGCAAGATTGGCGGTCCGGATCAAAGTTACGAGGGACCCGTCGGGCCTTATTTGCAGCACGTCTATGGGGAAGAAGAATACGGCGGCACGCAGGTGCTCAAACTCTCGGCCGTCGCGTTCGAGAAGGTGGGAATGCCCAATCTACCACCCAAGTCATCTGCCGCCACATCCGAAACCATCCAGCATACGCTCTACGGAGGCTTGATCATGCCGTTGGCAGTGCTCGGAGCTTTGAGTTTCGTGGCCAAGAAGAACGTGCGTGCCGAGGACGTATCGAATGGCAGCGAACCAGGAAGGAATCAGCCATGAGCCACCATCAAGACACTCGCCCTGCGCCGGTCGGTGGCAGTCTGATCAACGCTGCGACATTGGTCTGCGGGGTCCTCATCGCCATCATGTTGGCGGTCCTGCTGGTGCGTTTTGTCTTCGGCCTTGGTGCCGTCGCCAACATCAACGATGGATACTCCTGGGGCATATGGGTCGTGGTTGACGTGATGATCGGCTCGGCGCTCGCTTGCGGCGGCTTCTCGGTGGCGCTACTCGTATACATCTTTAACCGGGGCGAGTATCACCCCTTGGTGCGGCCAGCCCTGTTGGCGAGTCTTTTCGGCTACACACTAGCGGGTGCCGGCATCTTCTTCGATCTGGGGCGCTGGTGGAACTTCTGGCACATCTTTTGGCCAAGCTATGTCAACGTTAATTCGGTCATGTTCGAGGTCGCCGCCAGCGTCACCACGTACATCCTTGTGATGTGGATCGAATTTTCCCCGGTATTCTTGGAAAAGCTGGGGATGACCAACATCAAAGAGAAGTTGAACAAGACATTGTTCTTCTTCATTGCACTTGGGGTGCTCCTGCCTATGATGCACCAGTCCTCTCTGGGCACCATGCTGGTCGTGATCGGCGGACAGGTCAACCCACTTTGGCAAACACCGATGGTGCCACTGATATACCTTCTCACGGCGATCGTCATCGGCTATGGTGTTGTGCTTTTTGAGTCTTGTGTGGCGGCCTCAAGCTACCGCCGCAAAATTGAGGTTCACTTGCTCAATCCGATGTCCCGGATCATGCTCGGCGTGTTGGCGCTATACCTCGTGGTGCGTTTCGGCGACCTGCTGGTGCGCGGAGCACTCGGCGAGGCTTTCAAGCCGAGTTTTGTTGCGCTCGCGTTCTGGGCAGAGAACTTGTGCTTTGTCGCGCCATTCTTCCTTATTGGAAATGTCGCAGCGCGGCGAAATCCGGCGCGCCTTTTTCTCGCAGGCATCGCCATCATGCTCGGCGGCATTCTGCTGCGCCTTAACGGATTCCTGATCGGCTACGGTCACTATACCGGCACCGGCTGGGGCTACTTTCCGTCGTTCGCCGAGGTCATGGTGACCGTAGGCATGTTCGCAATCGAGGTTCTCGGTTACATCGTCATCACCCGTCGTTTCCCGGTCCTGCCGCGGGAAATTGCACAGGTGACCCACTAAGCAATAAGGATGGAGACTTGAAATGTCCAAACGCATAACGATTGACCCGATCACCCGGATCGAGGGCCACCTTCGAATCGACGTCGATATCGAGGGCGGTAAAGTGCAAAAGGCTTGGTCTTCTGGCCAGATGTGGCGTGGCGTTGAACTGATCTTGCTCGGACGCGATCCACGCGACGCTTGGGCGATCACGCAACGCATTTGCGGCGTCTGCACCACCGTGCATGCGATCACATCCGTGCGTGCTGTTGAAAATGCGTTGAAGATGGAGGTTCCGCTCAACGCGCAGTACATCCGCAACCTGATCATTCTGGCGCACTCTGTACACGACTGCATTGTTCATTTCTATCATCTGTCGGCGCTGGATTGGGTGGACGTCACCTCGGCCCTTAAAGCCGACCCTGACAAGACCTCGATTCTGGGGGAGAGCCTGTCGTCGTGGCATCTGAACAGCAAACAGGAGATGCGACGCGTTCATGAGCGCCTCAAGCACTTCGTGAACGGCGGACAGCTTGGCATTTTCACCAACGGCTATTGGGGTCACCCGGCCATGAAATTGGCCCCCGAGGTCAACCTGCTGGCCGTGGCGCATTACCTGCAAGCTCTTGAAGTCCAACGCAAGGCCAACAAGATCGTGTCCATTCTTGGCTCCAAGACGCCCCACATACAGAATGTGGCAGTAGGCGGTGTCTCCAATCCGCTGGCCACCGATTCTCAGGCTGTGTTGACCGTTGAACGCCTCATGGCGATCAAAGGATGGATCGATGAGCTCGCGGATTTCGTAAAGAACGTCTACCTGGTCGATGTCGCCGCGGTCGGGGCTTTCTATCCGGAGTGGACAGCGATCGGCAAAGGCGTCACGAATTACCTGTCGGTGCCTGATATTCCACTCGATACCAAAGGAACCCAGTTTGCGTTTCCAGGAGGCTACATTGACGCCGGCGACCTGGCCAGACGCAAGCCGATCACGTCGTTCAACGACGACTACTGGATCAAAGGTGTGGAAGAGGCGGTCAAGCACTCCTGGTACAGCGACAACAAGGGCGGTCCGCTGCATCCGTACAAAGGCGAGACATTGCCAAAATACACGGATTTCAAGGACGATGCCAAGTATTCATGGTTGAAATCGCCAACCTTCTACGGCAAACCCGCGCAGGTTGGTCCATTGGCGCGCGTTCTCAACGGCGTGGCGGCCGGACATGCGCCGACGACCCAATACGCGACTGCGGCCCTCAATACGGTATCGGCACTGGCCAAGACAAAGATCGGTCTGGATGCCATGCACTCGACCATCGGTCGGCACGCCGCACGTGCAATCACTTGTTGTGTGAACGTCGACTTGCTGGCAGATCAATGGACGGCGCTACTGACCAACATGGGCAAAGGTGACCTTGCAACCTTTAACAAGCCCGTATTCCCGAAAGACGAGGTCATGGGTGTCGGATTTCACGAGGCACCGCGGGGCGCTCTTTCGCATTGGGTGGTCATTGACAACGGCAAGATCAAGAATTACCAGTGCGTTGTGCCTTCGACGTGGAACGCATGCCCACGAAATGACAAGGACGAGCCCGGACCCTATGAGGCCTCGTTGACGGGGACACCGATTGCCGACGCGGAAAAGCCGCTTGAGGTACTACGCACCGTCCACTCCTTCGATCCATGCATAGCCTGTGCTATACATCTAACCGACAAACAAAACAATACTGCGATCTCTATCACGGCCGTCTGAGATTGCGTGTACCACAAAGGGGTCAGCTATCACCGACCTCTTCCGTTTCTTGGACATTGATCTATGCGTGCGGTTGTGCTGGGAATCGGAAACACCATTCTTACCGATGAGGCGGCGGGGGTGCGTGCTGTCGAAATGCTGGAACGAACTTACCACATGCCCGATCAAGTGACGGTGATTGATGGTGGCACTTCGGGCATGGAAATGATCGAGGACTTGGCGAGTCTGGACCTCTTGGTGATCCTCGACGTGGTCAAGACGGGAGCCAGTGCCGGCACGATTGTCAAGATCGCCGGCGCCGACATTCCAGTCTTCTTCCGACACAAGTTGTCACCGCACCAAATTGGCTTGCCCGATGTTCTAGCCAGCCTGGAGCTGCTTGACGCCATGCCCAAGGAAATCATCGTGCTCGGGATCGAGCCGGTTTCGCTCGAACTTGGGATGGAGATGACGCCCACCGTTGCGCGAAGTCT
>JAKANU010000221.1 GCA_021812315.1 Pseudomonadota bacterium | reverse complement strand
GGTCTGATCCGGCGGCATCGTGCGCAGGATATCGATCAGTTTGCGTGCTCCCACGGTGGTCGTGAAGTTGCCATCGTCACCGTCAAACTCCGCGTGCGTGCGGATCTGAATCTCCAAGTCGCTGGTTGTGAACTGGAGCGAACCGCCGGTCTTGCGAATCAAAACGTTGGCCAGAATCGGCAGCGTATGCCGACGCTCCACGACGCCAGCAACGGATTGCAATACCGCCAGCACCTTTTCCTGTGCGGACTTCAGTACGATCATATCAACCCCCTCTTCAATATCTGCCAGTCAAATCCATCTTGGCGCGGCAGGGTCGTCCCCGCAGGTTCCCCATTTTCCGCCATTTTTGCGATGGCCATCAGCCTTTAAGTGTTTGCTCAAGCACGTGCAATTGCTGATTGAGCTCACTCACCTGCTGGCGTTCGCCGCCAATTTTTCGAACCGCATGCAACACTGTGGTGTGATCGCGTCCTCCAAATAGCTCACCTATCTCAGGAAGGCTTTTCTGCGTCAGTTCCTTCGCCAGATACATGGCAATCTGGCGCGGCCGAGCGATGCTGGCGGGACGCTTCTTGGAATACATATCGGCAATCTTGATCTTGTAGTAATCGGCCACAGTCTTCTGGATGTTTTCCACGGAAATTTGCCGGTTCTGAATTGACAGAAGGTCTCGCAACGCGTCGCGCGCCAGCAGAATCGAGATGTCCTTTTGGTTGAATCGGGAGTAGGCCAGAATCTTGCGCAGCGCGCCTTCGAGTTCACGCACATTGGAGCGCACGTTTTTTGCGACAAAGAACGCGACTTCCTCCGGCATTTCGACGCCCTCGGCCCGCGCCTTGTTGATCAAAATGGCCACCCGCATCTCCAGTTCTGGCGGCTCGATTGCCACCGTCAACCCGGAATCGAAACGGGAAACCAACCTCTCGTGGATATCGCTAAGACCCTTCGGATAGGTGTCGCTGGTCATCACGATATGTGACTTCTTTGCCAACAAAGCCTCAAAGGCATTGAAAAACTCTTCCTGGGTCCGCTCTTTGTTGGCGAGGAACTGAACGTCGTCAATCAGCAGAAGATCAAGAGAGTGATAGCGGTCCTTGAACTCGTCAAAAGTCTTGCGCTGGTAGGCTTTGACCACATCCGAAACAAATTGTTCAGCATGGATGTAGAGAACTTTTGCGGCGGGTCGATCAGCGAGTAGTCGATTGCCGACCGCGTGCATTGAATGGGTTTTCCCCAGACCGACCCCGCCGTAAATGAAGAGCGGGTTGTAGAGGTGGCCCGGCATGCCCGCAACGTGCATGGCCGCCGCGCGTGCCATGCGGTTGGCCGTGCCCTCGATCAGGGTGTCAAATGTCAGCGACGGGTTGAGTCTAGTCTTGCCGCCCTGGGAAATCCTCTCCTCGCCGAGTTCGCCGGATTCCTCCATCGGCAGGGCATCAACCGTACGTTCGCGAACGCTATTCCCCATAACAAGACCTCTAGGAGTAAGCGCCAACTCCAATAGAACAGGTTGGCCGGACAGTCGACCTAAGAGGCTGGAAATTCGGTTGCCATACTGAGCCCTGATCCAGTCGAGCTTGAACCGGTTGGCAACAAAGACGGTGACTTTCGAAAGATCATCGACAACTTGCGCCGAAAGGGGCTTTATCCACGTGTTGAATTGTTGCTCTGGTAACTCCAGCGCGAGTTGGTTGACACAACTGTCCCAGAGACTTTGTCCGGCGTCGCCTGTGCTCCGGCCCTCCCCATCGGCGTAGGCTCCCTCAGTCATTGTTTGTATCGGGTTCTGTGGATAGTCATGAATCTTGGCCGCCCGAATTGTAAATTATCAAGCATTTATCCACAAACTCAATATGGACCGCCACCAGGACTCCATGGCGCGTCGCCCCAAGGCCCCGGTATTGTCGCGCTGCGGAAAATTTGCGATAATGCCGGGCTACCCTCAAATAAGAAATACTCAGCGCCACGGTCGGCCCATTGCCGGCTGGTGCCATCGAGTCAATTAGGAACCTGAAGATGAAACGCACATACCAACCTTCCAAGACGCGCCGTGCCCGTACCCATGGTTTTTTGGTACGCATGAAGACTCGCGGTGGCCGTGACGTTATCAACGCGCGTCGTGCCAAGGGGCGCAAGCGCCTTGCTGTCTGATTTTGCGTTGCGCGATAACGCGCCTTGACCGAGCCAGCGTGAGGTTGTTAGAAAGTGCAGCGCATAACTGCACGCAGCCAGTTCCAGAGGGCGCTGGCGAGCCGGGTGGTGAGCCGAACGACTCATTTTGCGTTGCACCGTGTTGAGTTGCCGTCGGCCAGCACGCCCAAACCGTTGGAGCCGGAGTTAGTGTTCTTGCAGAAGTCCTTTCCCTTGCGCGACGTCTGGTTGGGCGCACTGTTGCCCAAGCGCTGGGCTAGGCGCGCTGTGACACGCAACGCCATCAAGCGCCTGATTCATGCGGTCGCCTCCGAGGCCGAGCCAGTGCCCGCAGCCGCCGCTTACGTGGTGCGGATGCGCGCCAGTTACGACCGCGGCCTGTTTCCCAGTGCCACCTCTGCCGCGTTCAAGGCGACGGTGCGCGAGGAACTTCAGCAATTACTTGCGCTCGCGTTGAAGTCCCCCAAGCCGTCGGAAGGGGGGCTTAAGTGATTCGGTCACTGTTGATTTCGCTGGTCCGGGGCTATCAAGTACTGTTTAGCCCCTGGCTGGGGTCATCCTGCCGTTTTGAGCCAACCTGCTCCGTTTATGCGGCTCAAGCCTTGCAAGAACACGGCTCAGCCGCGGGTAGCTACCTAGCGCTGGCACGACTTGGGCGGTGTCACCCCTGGTGCTCCGGTGGTGTTGATCCCGTACCCGTCGAGAGGCCGCAGCTCTTCCGGCAGCATATGTCCACGCAAACCCCTAAGAAGTCTTCATGAATGATATTCGCCGCACCTTTTTGTGGGTGATCTTTGGTTTTTCCATGGTTCTGCTTTGGGATCAATGGCAGATTTATAACGGCCACAAGGCCACCTTCTTTCAGGGTTCAAACAAGATTGTTGCGGGGAATGTTCAATCAACGCCAGCGACGGCGCCGACGGGCCGGGGCAATGCTGGGCCCGAGGTGGGTAGTGTTCCGCCGACCAACGCAGCACCCCCAGCCACAGTGGCAAGTACCGGCCAACCGGTGGCGACCCACGAGCTTGTTAGGGTCACCACGGATGTCCTAAAACTTACGTTCGACACTGAGGGGGGCTCCATCGTACAAAGCGAGTTTCTCAAGTACGCCGATGCGAGCGATAAGACGCATGACTTTGTCCTTCTCGATCAAAGCGGGGATCGTACCTACGTTGCCCAGACCGGGCTGATTGGTGGTGCCGGTGTCGGACCGTTGCCTACACACAAGACCGTGATGACAGTGGCTCCAGGGGGTCGCACGCTTCAGGATGGAAGCGATGAACTGGTGGTTCGATTTGAATCGCCAGAGGTCACCGGCGTCAAACTGATAAAAACCTTCACCCTGAAGCGCGGCGCCTATGCGGTAGCGCTCAAGCAAGAAGTGATCAACGTTGGAAATGTGCCGGTTTCCCCGCAGTTGTATCTGCAACTGGTGCGCGATGGCAACAAGCCCAAGGGGGAGTCTTCGTTCTACTCAACGTTTACGGGTCCCGCGATTTACACCGAGGCCAAAAAGTACCAGAAAGTGGAGTTTAAGGACATCGAGAACAACAAAGCTGATGTTGAAAAGACTTCACAAAACGGCTATGTCGCCATGGTGCAGCACTACTTCGCCAGTGCCTGGGTCTTAGCCGACGGTATCGCGCGGGACTTGTTTGTGCGCAAGGTGGATACCAACCTTTATGCCGTGGGCATGATTACGCCCCTGGGCGTGATCGCGCCACAGGCCAGTAGAACCATTGAAGCCAAGTTTTTCGCCGGACCACAGGAGGAGAAAGTTCTCGAATCCCTGGCCCCAGGGCTGGAACTGGTCAAGGACTATGGTTGGCTAACCATTATTGCCAAGCCGCTCTATTGGCTACTCGACAAGTTGCATGGCCTGATCGGAAACTGGGGCTGGTCAATCATGGCCTTGGTCTTGTTGTTGAAGGCGGCCTTTTACTGGCTCAACGCCAAGGCCTATGCCAGCATGGCCAAAATGAAAGCCATCAACCCGAAAATTACGGAAATGCGCGAGCGCCTCAAGGAAAACCCGCAGCAAATGCAGCAGGAGATGATGCGCATCTATCGCGAGGAGAAGGTCAATCCCATGGGGGGATGCTTCCCGATCATGATCCAGATCCCGGTGTTCATTGCCTTGTACTGGGTTTTGCTAGCGAGCGTGGAGATGCGAAACGCGCCGTGGATCATGTGGATTCACGACCTGTCGTCACCCGACCCGTATTACATTCTGCCCGCCGTCATGACCTTGACTACCGTGCTGCAAACCGCGCTGAATCCTGCTCCACCGGACCCGATGCAGGCCAAGCTCATGTGGTTCATGCCACTGGCATTCTCCGTGATGTTCTTCTTCTTTCCGGCGGGCCTGGTGCTGTACTGGATCACCAACAATGTTCTGTCGATTGCACAGCAGTGGATCATCAATACCCGTATGGGTGTGCCGCCGCAATTCAATTTACCAAAGTTCTGATGGGCACGCCGTGCCATTGTGCATGGTTGCCCGCCGCGTTGTCTTGTGTGTGGACGCAAGCTGTTGCGTTGGAACGAGCGCCTGAGCGTGAGCCTTTCGCGTCATCATGATCCAATCGCAGCGATTGCTACCGCACCGGGGCGGGGCGCGCTGGGGATCGTGCGGATCAGCGGTTTCGGTCTCGAAGCCCTGGCGCGCGCCGTCTGTGCGCGCCAACTCAAGCCACGGGAGGCCCGATACACGGCCTTTGTGGACGACAAGGGCGAACCGATCGATCATGGACTGGGAATTTTC
>JAKANU010000010.1 GCA_021812315.1 Pseudomonadota bacterium | reverse complement strand
TATCCTGCGCACGATGCCGCCGGATCAGACCGTATCGTTGGAATCGAATGCGTCCAAGCTCATTCTCAAGGGAGGAAAAAGCAAGTTCACCTTGCAAACGCTGGCCGCAGAAGACTTTCCCTTGGTGCAGGAAGCCGCCAACTTTGGGCCGGCCTTCAGCGTACCGCAGCGGACCCTCAAGGGCCTGCTCGGCCAGGTTTCGTTCGCCATGGCAGTCCATGACATTCGGTACTACCTTAATGGAATCTTGTTCGTGGCAGAAGGCAAGCAGCTCAGCCTGGTTGCAACCGACGGCCACCGGCTGGCGTTCGCCTCAGCCGTACTCGACGTCGATGTGCCCAAGCAGGAAGTGATTTTGCCGCGCAAGACGGTGATTGAGCTGCAGCGTCTGTTGTCTGACGCCGACGGCGCGATTGAAATGCAGATTGCCAGCAACCAGGCGAAATTCCGATTTGAGGGCATGGAGTTCGTCACCAAACTGGTCGAAGGCAAGTTTCCGGACTACAACCGCGTCATTCCCAAGAACCACAAGAACCACATCACGATGGGACGCACAGCCCTTCTGGCAACCCTGCAACGAACGGCCATCTTGACCAGTGACAAGTTCAAGGGTGTGCGCCTGAACATTGACCCGGGCACGCTGCGAGTAGCATCGAACAACGCCGAGCAGGAAGAAGCCGTCGACGAACTCGACATCGACTACAACGGTGACAGCATCGAAATCGGCTTCAACGTGACCTACCTGATTGATGCGTTGAACAACATGACTCAGGAAATGGTGCGCTTGGCACTTTCTGACGGAAACAGCTCGGCCCTGTTTACGATTCCTGACAATGAGACTTTCAAATACGTTGTCATGCCGATGCGAATCTGACAGAGCAATCTCTTTGTAGCAATACAAAGCCCGAACCCGCGATGAAGCTGATGTTCATTGCGGGTTTGTTCATTCAAGAGTACGAGAAACCGTTAGCAAACCAACCATGACCGAAGACAACAAGCCAGCCAAGCTGGGCGAGGGCGGCGCCGGCAGCTCCAATTATCAACCAGCCATCGACACCCATCAGGCTGGCGCATCACAGGCCTATGGTGAAGACGCGATTCAGATTCTCGAGGGCTTGGAGGCGGTGCGCAAGCGTCCGGGAATGTACATTGGCGACACCTCTGACGGAACGGGCCTGCACCATCTGGTGTTTGAGGTGGTGGACAACTCGATCGACGAATCTTTAGCAGGCCACTGTGACGACATTCTGGTGACCATACATTCCGATAATTCAGTCAGCGTGGTCGACAACGGCCGTGGAATTCCCACCGGTGTCAAGATGGATGACAAGCACGAGCCCAAGCGTTCGGCAGCAGAAATTTCCCTGACCGAATTGCACGCAGGCGGAAAGTTCAATCAAAACAGCTACAAGGTTTCCGGCGGGCTTCATGGCGTCGGCGTGAGTTGTGTCAATGCGCTATCAAAAATGCTGCGACTGACCATCCGGCGCGACGGCAAGGTGCATGTGATGGAGTTCAGCCGGGGCTTTGTGCAGAACCGAGCCATCGAAATGGTCAACGGTGTGGCGGTGTCGCCCATGAAGGTGGTGGGCGAAACGGAAAAGCGCGGCACCGAAGTGCATTTCCTGCCCGATACTGAGATCTTTCAGCAAAACAGTGATTTCCATTACGAAATCCTCAGCCGACGCCTGCGCGAGCTCAGCTTCCTGAACAACGGCGTGAGGATACGCCTCAAGGACGAGCGCAGCGGCAAGGAAGACGACTTCTCGGGCGCTGGTGGTGTACGCGGCTTCGTGAATTTCATCAACAAAGGCAAGTCGATACTCAACCCCAACATCTTCCACGCCCTGGGCGATCGCCAAAGCGAGCAGAACACCAATATTGGTGTTGAAGTGGCCATGCAATGGAATAGCGGCTACAACGAGCAGGTGCTGTGCTTCACCAACAATATTCCTCAGCGCGACGGGGGTACCCACCTGACAGGATTGCGCGCTGCCATGACGCGAGTCATTAACAAATACATTGACGACAACGAGTTGGCCAAGAAGGCCAAGGTCGAGGTGAGTGGCGACGACATGCGCGAGGGGCTGACCTGCGTTCTCAGCGTCAAGGTCCCTGAACCCAAGTTCAGCAGCCAAACCAAAGACAAACTGGTTTCTTCGGAGGTGCGCGGCCCGGTCGAGGACATCGTCAGCAAACTCCTTTGGGACTACCTTCAGGAGCGCCCGGCGGACGCCAAGATCATCGTCGGCAAAATCATTGAAGCGGCGCGCGCGCGCGAGGCCGCACGCAAGGCGCGCGACATGACACGTCGCAAAGGCGTACTCGATGGCATGGGCCTGCCAGGCAAGCTCGCCGACTGCCAGGAAAAGGACCCGGCGCTGTGCGAGATCTACATAGTCGAGGGCGACTCCGCTGGAGGTTCTGCCAAGCAGGGCCGTGACCGCAAATTCCAGGCCATCTTGCCGCTGCGCGGCAAGATCTTGAACGTGGAAAAAGCGCGCTACGAAAAGCTCCTGACCAGCAACGAAATCTTGACTTTGATTACAGCCCTGGGCACCGGCATCGGCAAGGCCGGCGGCAGCACCGGCAATGATGACTTTGATGTAGCCAAGTTGCGCTATCACCGCATCATCATCATGACCGATGCCGACGTCGATGGCGCACACATCCGCACGTTGCTGCTGACATTCTTTTACCGGCAAATGCCCGAGTTGGTCGAGCGCGGCCACATCTACATCGCCCAGCCGCCGCTTTATAAGGTCAAAGCGGGCAAGGAAGAGCTGTACCTGAAAGATGCCATTGCCTTGGACGGCTTTTTGCTGCGTGTTGCCTTGGTCAATGCCGCGGTGCACACCGGCGGTGATAACCCCAGCACGCTAAGCGGCGAAGCGCTGGCAGCTCTGGCGCGCAAGCATCAGGTGGCGCAGGCCGTGATTGCCCGGTTGCGCAACTTCATGGACGCCGAGGCTCTGCGTTCGGTCGCCGACGGCGTGGCGCTCAATCTTGACACCATGGTCAATGCGCACACTGCTGCCTCGGCCCTTCAGGCCAGATTGCCCGACGCCGAAGTGATCGCCGAATTTGACGCGCGCACCGACAAGCCGATTCTGCGTGTCAGCCGCCGCCACCATGGCAACATCAAGAGCAGCGTGCTCACTCAGGACTTCGTGCACGGTGCGGACTATGCGGCGCTTGCCGAAGCGGCCAACACCTTCAAGGACTTGTTGGGTGAGGGTGCCAGGGTGACGCGGGGCGAGGGTGAACGCCAGAAGGAAGAGCGCGTCAGCGACTTTCGCCAGGCCATGGCTTGGCTGATCGCCCAGGCCGAGCACGCCACCTCGCGCCAACGCTACAAAGGCCTGGGCGAAATGAACCCTGCGCAGTTGTGGGAAACCACCATGGACCCGGCGGTGCGGCGGCTGCTCAAAGTTCAAATCGACGATGCCATCGAAGCCGATCGTGTGTTTACGATGCTCATGGGCGACGATGTGGAACCGCGCCGCGAATTCATTGAGACCAACGCACTGCGAGCCGGCAATATTGACGTTTAGCCACAGGACGCCTATGTCCGATTGGGAACGGCTCTTCTGGCTGCTGGGGTTGTCTCCCCTGTTATGGCTGCAAGGGCGGCATGTACGTCGGGTGACTCCTCGATTGCCGGAGCCTTCGGGCCCGCGCCAGGGCACCGCCGGTCAGGGACCCCTGCTTCGGCTGTTGATTGCAGGAGACTCTGCCGCAGCCGGTGTCGGCGCGCCCTCGCAGGAGCAAGCCTTGTGCGGCCAACTGGTGGCCCGCCTGGGTCACCGTCACCGGCTGGCATGGCGCCTGCTTGCCGCCCATGGCCTCGACACTCCGGGACTGATCGCCGCGCTCGATAATCTTCCGCCCCAGCGTTACGATCTGGTGATCCTGTCCATCGGAACCAACGACGTCACCAGCCTGCGCCCGCCTGATGAGTGGGTGCACCAGCAACAGCAGCTCGCGGCCCTGATCGACGCACGTTTCGCACCGCGCCTTCTGATTCACTGCGCCTTACCGCCAATGCATCAGTTCACGGCACTGCCGCAACCCCTTCGCTGGATGATGGGTCGGTGGGCGATGGAGATGAATCGGCGCTTGACCGCCAGTTTGCCTGCGGAGCAATCTCAGCGTCGCATGCACCAGCCCTTTGCTGCAACTGACTCAGCGTCGGAAGAATTGGCCAGCGACGGTTTTCATCCTGGTCCGAGCGCTTACGCGATGTGGGCAGAGAGTTTGAGCGTGTTTATTTCGGCAGCACTACAAGAAACTGCCACTACGGAGTGAATGGTTTTTGCCGTTCGCGCGACCAAGACTCGTCAGAACCGCCGAGAATCAATCATGATCCGACGCCAGCTACTTACCTACTTGGGTAGTCTGGGCCTAGCCCAGCCAGCCCTGGCGGCCAGCGAAACACCAGCCGTCAAGCCCATCATCCTGAGTGACGCAGAATGGCGTAAGCGCCTCACCCCGGCGCAATACGATGTGCTGCGCAACGAGGGTACTGAGCCTGCGGGCTCCAGCGCCCTGAACGACGAAAAGCGCAAAGGCGTCTACCATTGTGCCGGTTGCGATTTGCCACTGTTCACATCGGCCATGAAGTTTGACAGTGGCACCGGTTGGCCCAGTTTCTTCACCGCCCTGAGCAGCGCTGTGCTGACGAAAAGGGACTTCCGGCTGATCTGGCCGCGCACCGAGTACCACTGCGCGCGCTGTGGCGGGCATCAGGGGCACGTGTTCGACGACGGCCCCGCGCCCACCGGCAAACGCTACTGCAACAACGGTGTTGCGCTGGCGTTCAGGGTGCAAGCATGAGCGCTGGCCGTATGAACCTCCCTGTGCGTCTTGTGGCAGGTGCCGTGACCGTCCTCGCGGCGGGCGTGCTGGGCGCCGTGCAACTCCAGGCCCAGACAGCCACGGGCAAGGCCTCAGGCGCGACCGCCAGCACGGCCACGGCTGTGTTTGCAGGCGGCTGCTTCTGGTGCGTGGAGTCCGACTTTGACAAGATCCCCGGCGTACTGGCGACCACCTCAGGCTACACCGGTGGCAAAGTCGCAAATCCGAGTTACGAGCAAGTCTCCAGCCACACCACGGGGCATGCCGAAGCGGTGCAGGTGGTGTACGACCCGGCCAAGGTGAGCTATCAGCGTTTGGTCGAATACTTCTGGCACACCATCGATCCGACTGCGAAGAACCGGCAGTTTTGCGACGTAGGTACTCCCTACCGGACCGTGATCTTTGCCCAGGACGCCGAACAACTCCGCCTGGCACAGGCCTCGCGCGCCACATTGGAAATGAACAAGCCGTTCAAGGAACCCATCGTCACGGAAGTCGTGATGGCCGGCGCTTTCTACCCCGCTGAGGAGTACCATCAGGACTACTACTTGAAGAACCCAGTGCGCTACAAGTACTACCGCTACAGCTGCGGGCGTGATGCGCGTCTGCGGGAGCTTTGGGGCGACCAAGCCGGGCACTGATTCTTCTGCATCAGAGTCCTCGCACCTGCCTAGGCCGCCCGTTGCGGCGTTGCAGGTCAACTGCTGATATAGCTCGTCAACTGCGAGATGGTCTGCTCGTGCTCGGTGATGATGTCATCCATGATGTCGCGTATGGAAATCATTCCCAGGACTTTTCCCCCGTCAACCACCGGCAGGTGGCGAATCTTCTTGCGACTCATCAACGCCATGCACGCTCGTGTGCCTGTCTGAGGTGTGACTGTCACGACTTCGCGAGTCATGATTTCAGCCACCGTGGTTTCCTTGGAGTTCTTGCCTTGAAGCGCAATTTTTCGGGTGTAGTCGCGTTCTGAAATGACGCCAACCAACACGCCTTGATCCATCACAACCATCGCCCCGACCCCATACTGGGCCAGCGATTTCAGAGCTTCAAAAACGGTGTCTGAAGGGGCAAGTTGACCCACTTCCGCTTTTTGATTCTTCAATAATTCCTGAATAGGTTTCATCCCAACTCCATGATATTTGTCGACGTTGACTTGCAGTGTAAACAAACTGTCCCCGATTGCAACCGCAGACAGCTTGCGTCAACAAAGCGACTATAGTATGACCGTGTTCGTGTTTAGGGATTCAGGGACCTATGCCCTACCTCATTTTCGGTCTGGTTATTTTTCTCGTCGCGCATTCCGTGCGCATCGCCGCCGATGATTGGCGCACGCGAGTGCTTGCGCGTCTGGGTGAGTTGCAATGGAAGGGCCTTTTTTCCGTCGTCTCGGTACTCGGATTAGGTCTGATCATCTGGGGCTTTGGCGAAACCCGGATGCACCCGGTGCAGCTCTGGCAACCGCCAACCGCCATGCGTCATCTGGCAGCCCTGTTGACGCTGGGCTCCTTTGTCCTGCTGGCGGCGGCCTATGTCCCGGGCAACAGCATCAAGGCGCGTGTTCACCATCCCATGGTACTGGGTGTGAAGGTCTGGGCGCTGGCTCATCTGCTGGCCAACGGCAACCTGGCGCATGTGCTGCTGTTTGGTTCCTTCTTGCTTTGGTCGATTTTCGATTTTGCGGCGGCACAGCGCCGCGACCGCGCAAGCGCGTGTTCCTACCCCCCCGGCCGGGCTGGAGCCACCGTCGTTGCGATACTTGCCGGACTGGCCGTGTGGCTGGCCTTCGCATTTTGGCTGCATGGCATGTTGATTGGTGTTCGGCCCATGGGGTAAGGGCGCACGCCGTCCAGCCGTGAGCATACGCAACCTCGCCTCGCTGCTTGACCCGTCCTCGATCGCTGTCTTCGGGGCCTCGAAGCGCGACCCAAGCATCGGCGCAAAGGTTTGGCACAACCTTTGCTCGGGCTCTTATCAGGGAACGCTGTATGCGGTCAACCCAAAATACCGAATGCTTGGGGAACATCCCGTCGTGGCCCATGCTGCGGATTTGCCCACGGCGCCTTCGCTGGCAGTAATTTGCACACCCGCCGACAAGGTAGCCACTGTGGTCAAGGAGGTGGCACGCCTGGGTACGCGCGCGGCCATCGTGCTCAGCGCCGGGCTCGACCGTCATCACAAGCAGGACATGTTGCGGGCTGCGCAACGTCATTTGTTGCGAATTCTCGGCCCCGATACCATGGGATTGCTGGTACCGCCCATCGGGCTTAACGCCAGCCTCGCCCACATTGACGCGCTTGCCGGAGATTTGGCATTTGTTTCGCAGTCAGGTGCGCTCGTCACGACCATGCTCGACTGGGCGCGCGCGCGCGGCATCGGGTTTTCCAAGTTCGTCTCCCTGGGAGACGGCGCCGACATCGATATTGGCGACATGCTCGACTTCCTCGCGAGCGATGCCAAGACACGCGCCATCCTGCTGTATGCCGAGTCCATCGAGGCGCCTGCCAAATTTATGTCGGCGGCGCGCGCCGCGGCGCGCAACAAGCCTGTGATCATGGTCAAGGCGGGGCGTTCGCCTCGGGGTCAACGGGCGTCCCTGTCCCGCACCGGGGCCCTGGCTTGCTCTGACCTGGTCTTTGACGCTGCGATCGCGCGGGCCGGGATGTTGCGGGTTGACACATTGCAGGAACTATTCTTGGCGGCGCAAACGCTCTCGCGATTTCGCAGCAACACCGCTGAAACCCTTGCCATCGTGGCTAATGGCGGTGGCGCTGGCGTCATGGCTGCGGATGCGGCGGCGCGCGCCGACGTCGAGCTATCAGAGTTTGCACCCAAGACGGCGAAGCTGCTTGCCACCGTCTTGCCCCATGCTGAAGCGCCCGGTAACCCGCTCGATGTCGGCTGGGACGCCCCGGCGGCACGTTATCAGGCCGCATTGAAAGCGCTGCTCGATGATCCAGGATCTGGAGCGATCTTGCTTATTCACGCGCCGACCACCATGACATCGAGCGGCGACATTGCCGCGGCGCTGGCACCGCTGACAAAGCAAGACAGCAGCTCGCCACCACGAGTATTGAGTTGCTGGCTTGGGGACCGAACCGTCGATCAGGCGCGACAGATATTTCAAGATGCGGGCGTCGCGGACTTCGATACGCCGGAGCAGGCGGTGCACGCCTTTTCCATGCTGTTGCGCTATCGGCATAATCAAATCGAGTTGTCGCAAGCACCCGCCGCCATCCTGGCGCACCTTCGACCCGATAGCGAAAAGATCAGGGCGCTGGTGCAGGCGGCAATGGCCGACGGGCGCGATCACCTCAGCCAGAGTGAAGTGCAGGCGGTCCTCAGAGCCTGTCATATCGCAAGCGATGCCGCCAAACATGGACCGGCAATGGCTGAGGCCGCAACAAGCCTCGACTTTCCGGTGCAAACCACGGTCATGCGATCACACGTCTGCGAACTGAGGATCGGCAGCACTGTTGACGACACGTTTGGCCCAGTCATTCTGTTTGGTCAGGGTGGAACATCGGCTGAAATCACCGCCGATCGGGCGGTTGCGCTGCCACCATTGAATATGGCGCTGGCGAAGGTTCTGGTTTCTCGCACCAGGATCGGCCGTTTGCTCGACGCCCAGGAAAAGGCTTCGTCTATCGCAAGTGATTCGCTGGCGCGCGTGCTCGTGGCGGTTTCGCAGTTGCTGGCCGAAATCCCGGAGATTTCAGAGATCGACATCAACCCGCTGATTCTGAATTTTGAAGGAGTGCTCGCTCTTGATGCACGCATCCACTTAAGCGCAAGGGCTCCGGCAGGCGCGAAAAACTTCGTCATCCGCCCCTACCCGGTGGAACTGGAAGAGCGCGTCGCGTGGCGCGGGCAAACCTTGGTGCTGCGGCCCATTCGCCCGGAGGATGAAGCTCTGCACATGGCGTTCCTGCAAGGCTTGAGCCCGGAAGACATTCGTATGCGGGTCTTCTACAGCAAGCGCGGTATGGAGCGCAGCGAACTCGCGCGCCTCGTGCAGATCGATTACGCGCGTGAAATGGCTTTTGTTGCGCTGGCTGACGGGCCTGACGGTCTACCCCAGACCCTTGGCGTCGTTCGCGCCCTGTCGGACCCAGATAATGTCGAGGCCGAGTTCGGCGTCATTGTCGGGTCGGCGCACAAGGGCGGTGGATTAGGTCTATTGTTGATGGAAAAAATGATTGCCTATTTGCGCTCCCGGGGCACGCAGCGACTGGTCGCAACCGTGCTCGAAGAAAACGAGCGCATGCTCAAGCTGGCAAGGGGGCTCGGGTTCGTCGAAGACAAGGGCGCCGCGCAAGGCAGCGGCACTCGGGAGATCGTGCTCGCACTTACTTCATCCCAATAACCCACTGAATCAGGTACTTGGCCGCGAAGCCAGTCATGCCAAATGCCAGACCCAGGAACAGAACAAAGGTGCCGAACTTGCCCGCCTTTGACTCCCAGGCAAGGTGGCCAATGATGAACAACATGTACAGCATGAAGCCGCCAATGCCAAAGGTCAACCCGAAGGCCGCGATCTGTTGCTCCGAATAGCCAAACACTAGCCCCGCTCCCGCTGTGGGAGCGCTTCAACATCCACCAGGTCCCGATACGCGTGCCAGCTCGCGTGGCCAAGCAGCGGTACCACCGGCGTCAATCCAAACATGAGGGCCGCCATGCCCAGCAAGGCGCTGGTCATGATCACAACCGCCCAGAGCGCCATCAAGAGCGGGTTGGCGATGACGACTTGCCAACTCGTAAGAATCGCTTGCATCAAGGAAACGCGCCGATCGAGCAGCAGGGGAATGGTAATGACCGAAGAAGCATAAATGGGCGCAGCCAATAGGCCACCCAGAGCCAGCCAAAGCTCGAACAAGTGCCCGTTCTTGGCCAGGACAACTTGTTCTAGAAATTCTGCAGGCGTATGAACCTGCACTGGTGCGAGCAGAGTGATCAAAGCAGCTGATGTGAACAACCAGCCGGTCCCTGCCAACGCCAGCAACGCACCGAATTGCACCAGACACCAATAGTCATTACCCCACTTGTTGAAATGGTTGTCCTGCCAGTTCAACCAGGTCTTCAGAACAACGGCAAAGCTCGTTCTCTCCCCGTGTTCCCGGGCACGGCTTAAAGCATACAAGCTGGTGGCAAGAATTGGCGCGACCAGAAGGAAGCCCGAGAGAGCCCCCACAAGCTGCAAAAAGCGGTCGTGATACACCAGCACGATAGCGACGCCCACCAGGGACAGAGCTAAACCATGCAAATAACTGACCCAGCCGCAATCAAGCATGTCTTCCCACCCGCAACCAAGCCAGCGGAACACGCGCGCCGGGCCACGCGTACGAATGCTCGCCTGGACGGTCGCCGTGCCGGCGTCAGGAAATTTGGGTGCGTCTGTTCGCATGAATGTATCTAGTTTAGTCCCTTGGGCCGGGCCAGGGCCGGGTTTTCTCGGGCGCAGCATAATGCGAGCTTCCCCCAATAAAGGACCACACAATGCCCCGCCCCATACTCGACGAATCACACATTCATCCAAGCATCCGGGAAAAGATCAGCGGGCACGAACAGGATATTGTGCGCGAGGTCCAGCAAGCCGTCGCAGCACACCCGGTGGTGGTCGTTGGCATGGCTATGAATCCGTTTCCACGCCAAGCCTGCAGGGCGCTGAAAGCCGCCGCGGTGGCCTATCAATACCTTGAGTACGGGAGTTATTTCAATACTTGGCGGCGACGCAATGCTCTAAAGATGTGGACCGGTTGGCCGACTTTCCCAATGATTTTTGTCAAGGGAACACTGGTTGGTGGCGCCGCTGACTTGGCGGCGCTGATCAAGAGTGGTGAATTGAAGAAAATTCTGGCTTGATTTGGCAGGACACAGACCTGCGCCCTTGCTTAGTGAACTGTCCACCAGCATCATGAACAACTTTGAATTTCATAATCCAACCCGCATCGTTTTTGGCAAGGGTCGGGCCGCCGAACTGGCCAAACTGGTCCCGGTCGACGCCAAGGTTCTCATTCTTGTGGGCGGCAGCAGCGCCGAGAAGACCGGCACCCTGTCGGAGGTCCGTCTGGCCCTGGGTGATCGAATGACCGGGACCCTTAGCGGCATTGAACCCAATCCGGAATTTGACACATGCATGCTGGCGGTGCAGCGTGTGCGCCAGGAGGGTTTTGACTTCTTGCTCGCCGTCGGTGGCGGTTCGGTGATTGACGCTACAAAGTTTATAGCTGCGGCCGTTCCTTTTGACGGTGATCCTTGGGAAATTCTCTTAAAAAGCGGGCGTAACGTCGGCTCGGCGATGCCGTTTGGCGTGATGCTGACCTTGCCAGCCACAGGCTCGGAGATGAATAATGGCGGGGTCATCACCCGGCGCTCGCTTGCTGCCAAGCTGTCATTTCGAAGCCGCCATTTATTCCCACAGTTTTCGGTACTCGATCCAACCAAGACCTACACGTTGCCAAGACAACAACTCGCCAATGGTGTGGTCGATGCCTTCGTCCACACGGTCGAACAATATTTGACCTACCCGGTAAACGCACCTGTCCAGGATCGTTTTGCTGAGGCTCTCCTGCAAACATTGATAGAAATCGGTCCACGGTTGACGGCCGCAGAAGAGCCTGATTACGATGACCGCGCCAGCTTGATGTGGGTCGCTACGATGGCGCTTAATGGTGTGATTGGCGCCGGCGTTCCACAAGACTGGTCGACGCACATGATCGGGCACGAGTTGACCGCTCTACACAATCTGGATCACGCCGTCACACTCGCCATTGTGCTGCCAGCCATGTTGAGCGAAAGACGGAATCAAAAGCGTGAGAAGCTGCTGCAGTATGCGACACGCGTTTGGCACCTGGAGCACGGTACCGAAGAGCAACGCATTGATGCCGCCATTGACCACACGCGTTCCTTCTTTGAAAAGATGGGGATTCCGACACGTCTTGGTGCTTACAAGCTCAACCAAGGCGACGTCAACAAAGTGATTGACCTGCTCGAAAAGCACTCGATGACCCAACTTGGGGAACGTCGCGAAGTGACTCTTGAGGTCAGTCGTCATGTTTTGGAAAGTGCTCTTTGACTATTGCGCTTGTTGGGTAACTTCTTCTTTAGAAAAGTAGTAGTAGTAGATAGGTCCAGTCGCAGAGTGTGGATAACACGAGATTTTCCTTTTGCATCAAGGCCCTGGAGAGTTCAAAATTCTGTGGGAGAGTGACGCTTGACGCGTACCGGTTTCATGAACAACTTTTTGACTGGCAGCGGATTCGCTGAAAACCGTGAGTTGTGCCAGGACTATGCACAAGCTTGTTCCCAAGCTGGGCGCACCAAATCTCACCACATACTTTCTTTACTGACTGTCTTCAATGCGAGGCCCTGATCATGTCGACGGCTTTCTCGGCAATCATGATGGTTGGTGCGTTGGTGTTGCCCGAGACAAGTTGCGGCATGATGGAAGCATCGACAACACGCAGTTGATCGATTCCGTACACACGAAGACTGGCATCGACAACCGCCATTGGATCGCTCGCGGGGCCCATCTTGCAGGTGCCACACGGGTGGTACTCGGTGTCGGATCGTTGGCGCAGGAAGCTCTCGATTTGTGCCGGATTGTTGCGCTCCAAAGGGTAGAGCATTTCGCCGCGGAACGAATCAAGCGATCGATCTTGCATGATGTCATAACCAAGTTGAGTGCCTTTGACAAGGGTCGAGATATCCGCCGGGTCGGAAAGAAATTGCGGGTCGATCAAAGGCGCATCGGAAGCCTTGGCACTTTGCAGGGTAACGCTTCCACGGCTTTTCGGGCGCATCAGGGTCACGTGCAGCGTGTAGCCGTGCCCTAAATGATTCTTCCGGGTGTGGTCATCGACAATCCCGGTGCAAAGCGCCAACTGAATGTCAGGCGAAGGGGCCTGTGGATCAGCAACCATGAAAGCCTGCGACTCGGCCACGTTACTGGTGATGATTCCCGTGCGCTTGCTGCGCCACTCAAATATCCCACCAACAATGGCTTTCAAGCCCGACCAGGACCAACCAAAGGTGGTTTCCTTGCGTTGTGTGCGATAAATGAGAACAGCGGTAATGTGGTCATGCAGATTTTGGCCGACGCCGGGGAGGTCCTTGATTACAGTAATGCCATGCTGCTGAAGATGCGCTGCCGGGCCGATGCCTGAGAGCATCAACAGTTGGGGCGAGCCGAAGGCGCCAGCGCAGAGGATCACTTCGCGTTTGGCAAGAATCCTGGTTGCTTGTCCGGCGCGCAGGCATTCAACACCTGTGGCCCGTCCGTCCTGCACCAAAATCCGTTGCGTGTGCGCCAGTGTCATCACGCTGAGGTTGGGCCGCGTCCGATTGGGCGTGATGTACGCCTTGGCTGCGCTGCACCGCTCACCGTCTTTTTGCGTGACTTGTGCCGGGGCGCAGCCAAACTGTGTGGGCCCGTTATAGTCGGCGGTTTCAGGCAGGCCTTGTGCCGCGCACGCAGCCAGAAACGCCCGATTGATCGGGCTTGGGTTTCTCAGATAGGTGACGTTGAGGGGGCCACCGACACCGTGATAGTCGTTGGCCCCAAAGCACTCACTGTTTTCGCTACGCTTGAAAAGCGGCAGCACGTCGTCGTAAGACCATCCCGGGTTGCCCAGCGCCGCCCAGTGTTCGTAATCAAGTCGGTTGCCGCGGGTGTACACCATTGCATTCACCGAACTGCTTCCACCAAGCACCTTGCCACGCGGCTGAAAGCCACAACGTCCGTTCAGACCTTGCTGGGGAACCGTGTTGTAGTTCCAGTTGTGGATTCCGATGGCCGCTGTCGCCGCAAATCCGAGCGGCGCCTGAATCAGCGCCGAGTTGTCGTCCCCTCCAGCCTCAAGCAGGCACACAGAGAGCTTTGGGTCCTCCGACAGTCGGCTGGCCACGACACAGCCACCGGCGCCGCCGCCGACCACAACATAATCAAATTCTTGGGTTTGCACGATTCACTACCTTAAGTCGTAATTGCAAGAGAAAGGACAGTCACCGGATTTCCACCAATGCTGGCCTAGCGCGTGAGAAAGTTCAGATATTTGGTGGCGAACTTGCCATACGGGGGCCACAGGAACTTGACGGCGCTGAAGGATGCCTGGTAAAACACTGGACGCATTTTGGAAAAGGTTACGAAGCCTTCGTACCCGTGGTAATGGCCCATCCCGCTGTCGCCAACACCGCCAAATGGCAGGTCGTGCTGGCCAACATGGAACAGCGCATCGTTGACCGACACGCCGCCGGACATGATCCTCTCGAGCAGGCTCTGAACCAGTTTCTTGTCGTTGCTGAACGGATAGATTGCCAGTGGCCTCGGTCCGCCGTTGATGGCGGCGATCGGTTCCTCCAAAGACTCGTACTCGAGGATTGGCAGGATCGGCCCGAAAATTTCCCGTGTCAACAGGCTGCTGTTGGCCGGAGCATTGAGCACCAGATGAGGTGCGATCTTGCGGCTGGCCGGGTCCCATGGTTTGCCCGCAATCAGCTGAATCAGCGTTGCGCCGGCGGCCTGCGCCTCTTCCAACGCCGTCGTCAGGCGGCGAAAGGCGCGCTCGTCAATGATGGACGTGAAATCAGCGCTGTCGAGTTGCGCGTAGCGTTGCGCAACCAGACTCTTGGCGGTGGTCACAAACTCGGCCGTTGCACCCTTTGGCAGGTACAGGTGATCGACCGTGGTACAGATTTGTCCGGCGTTGAGAAACTTGACGAACAACAGGCGCTCCGCCGCTTTGCGCAGGGGGTAGTCCTTGCACACGATGGCCGGGGACTTGCCACCGAGCTCGAGGGTCACCGGACAAAGATTCTGCGCTGCTGCGGCCATCACCGCGCGCCCGGTCTGACCCGAGCCGGTAAACAACAAATGGTCAAACCTGAGTTTGGAAAACTCAACGCCGACGCCGCCGGTTTCATCGAAAAAGGCGAGCTTTTCACGGGGGAAGTATTCTGGCAGCTTGCTGATCAGAAAGCGCGCCAGGTGCCGTGAGTTCTCCGACATCTTGACCATGGCCCGATTGCCTGCGGCGAAAATGTAGATCAATGGGACAAAGCTCAGATTAATCGGGAAGTTCCACGGGACAATGCAGCCAACAACACCGAGAGGCTGCGGAATCACCCGGTTCCTTGCTCCGGCGAAATTGCGCAGGTCGATGGCCCGCTTCTGCGGGCGCATCCATTTTTTCAGATGTTTGAGTGCGTGGTTGACGGCGTCGATGGCGGGGAATATTTCGGTAAACAGGGTCTCGTGCCTGGAGCGGTTGCCATAATCGGCATTCAGCGCTGAAATCAGAGCCTCTTTGTTGTCACGCAAGAAGGTTTGCAGCTTCAGAAGGTCGTCGCGCCGCTGCTCCAGAGTGGGTACCGGGTGCTCAAAGTAAGCGGCTCGTTGTAGACGCAACGTAGCTTCAAGTTCCGTCCGGATCTGTTCTGGCGGCACGGAGGTCGATGGCTTGCTCATGGTGATTTCTCGATTCGTTTTTGCTGGGTGCGAGTTTGGCTACTAAGCGGCTTTTGGTCCCGGGCGCAAGCGTAAGGCACAGCGCGCATGTGGATTGGCAGAATCTTCATAATTAAGGGTATTCACCGTAGCGGAATAGGGAGGGAACCCAAAAAGAAGCGTTGCCGTCGGGCTGCTCCTTTCGAGCCCTCAAGCAAGACTATTTTGCTATAAAATATATAGCTGCACAAGCTCTAAATATAGGCTTCACAGGCCTTTTTCTTATGGATTACCGGCAGTCTTTTGATGTCATCGTGGTGGGCGGGGGGCACGCCGGAAGCGAGGCCGCGCTGGCCGCGGCGCGCATGGGCTGCAAAACCCTGCTGCTCACGCACAACATGGAGACGCTTGGGCAGATGAGCTGCAATCCGTCCATCGGCGGCATAGGCAAGGGCCATCTCGTCAAGGAGGTCGACGCCCTGGGCGGCGCGATGGCGGCGGCGACGGACGAGGCCGGGATCCAGTTTCGAATCCTCAACGCCTCCAAGGGACCGGCCGTGCGGGCAACGCGGGCTCAGGCGGACCGCATCCTGTATCGGGCGGCGATTCGGGGGCGGCTGGAGAACCAGGCCAACCTGTGCTTGTTTCAGCAAGCGGTTGATGATTTGCTCGTCCAGGGCGACAGGGTGGTCGGGGCGGTGACGCAAGTTGGTATTCGTTTTCGCGCCAAGACGGTGGTGCTGACTGCGGGCACGTTTCTTGACGGGAAGATCCATGTTGGCCTGAACAACTATGCGGCGGGACGTGCCGGTGACCCGTCGGCCATCACCCTCTCGGCGCGCCTGAAAGAACTCAAACTGGTCCAGGGGCGATTGAAGACCGGCACGCCCCCGCGCATCGACGGGCGCACGATCGACTTCGGCAGGTGCATCGAGCAGCCCGGCGACGGTATGCCCGGCGGCGTCGGGCAGGCGGTGCCGGTGTTCAGCTTCATGGGCCGAGCCGAGCAACACCCGAGGCAGGTGTCGTGCTGGATGACGCATACGAACGCGCGCACGCACGACATCATTCGCCGCGGCTTTGACCGCAGCCCGATGTTCACCGGCAAGATTGAAGGTACGGGGCCGCGCTATTGCCCGAGCGTCGAGGACAAGGTGAATCGCTTCGCTGACAAACCAAGCCACCAGATCTTTCTCGAGCCCGAGGGGCTGACGACGCACGAGGTCTATCCCAACGGCATTTCCACCAGCCTGCCATTTGACATCCAGTATGAACTGGTGCGTTCCATGACCGGTCTGGAAGATGCACACATCACCCGCCCCGGGTACGCGATCGAGTATGACTATTTCGACCCACGTCAGCTCAGGAGCAACTTCGAGACACGCGCGCTTGGCGGCCTGTTCTTCGCCGGGCAGATCAACGGTACCACGGGCTACGAAGAGGCCGCTGCCCAGGGCCTGTTTGCCGGCATCAATGCGGCGCTGCAGGCCGGCGCCTGCCCGTCGTGGCGCGGCGACGCCTGGTTGCCGACGCGGGATCAGGCCTATCTTGGCGTCATGGTTGACGACCTTGTCACCAAGGGCGTCACTGAACCTTACCGGATGTTTACCAGCCGCGCGGAATTCCGCCTGCAACTGCGTGAAGACAACGCCGACATGCGTCTAACAGAGACCGGACGCAAACTTGGTCTGATCGATGATCTTCGCTGGACTGCGTTCAACCGCAAGCGCGACGCTGTTTCACGTGAAACACAGCGCTTACGCTCGATCTGGGTGAGTCCCAGGAACCTGTCACCAAGCGAGGCCGAGCGGGTGCTTGGGAAGCCGCTCGAGCATGAGCACAGTCTGGCCGACTTGTTGCGGCGTCCGGGGGTCAGCCATGCCGGGCTGATGTCGCTGGAAGGGGGGCGGTATGCCAACCCCGAGCTGAGCGGCAATAGCCCTGGAGAGGTCGCCGGCCCGGACAGCTTCGCCGCGGCCGTGATTGAGCAGGTCGAAGTCGCCGCCAGGTACGCCGGATACATCGGGCGCCAACAGCAGGAGGTCGAGCGCGCCGCGCATTTTGAGAACCTGCAGCTGCCGCCGGACCTCGATTACCTGCAAGTTGCTTCGCTGAGCATCGAAGTGAGGCAAAGACTGAACCAGCATCGACCGCAAACCCTGGGCATGGCATCGCGCATTTCCGGCATCACTCCAGCGGCCATCTCGCTGTTGCTTGTCCACCTGAAAAGGAACCGGCTCGCTGGACTTGTGTCAGTGACTCAGACCGACGGGGAGGCAAGGGCGCAGACCGAGGCTGACTCGCCCGTTGCCGGCGGCCAGGCTTCGTGATGCCGGACTTGGGAGCAGCTTTGCGCCATGGCCTCGCGGCCCTGTCCCTTTCCCTGTCGCCGACGCAAATCGAGGATCTGCTGCGCTACCTGACCCTGATCCAGAAGTGGACACGGGTTTACAACCTGACTTCCGTGCGCGAGCCCGAGCAGATGCTCACGCATCATTTGCTCGATAGTCTGGCGGTGATTGAACCCTTGCGTCGGCAACTTGCCACACTGCCGGGCTCGGCCCAACCCCTGCAGCCGACGCGTCTGCTCGATGTCGGCTCCGGCGCCGGCCTGCCTGGCGTCGTGATCGCGATCTGCTGCCCGAGCATCAGCGTGGACTGCGTCGATTCGGTGGCCAAGAAAGCGGCTTTTGTGCAGCAGGTGGCCGCGAGTCTGCGACTGGCAAACCTGCGCGGCGTCCATGCACGCGTCGAAGGACTGCGCGAAAAGTATCAGGTGATCAGCGCACGCGCATTTTCCTCGCTGTCGGAGCTCACGACGCTGTCGAGTTCCGCGATGGCCGATCCCGGCATCTGGCTGGCCATGAAGGGGGCGTATCCGGCGGACGAGGTTGTCGCCTTGCCAAGAAGTGTGCAGGTGTTTCACGTGGAACAACTCGTCGTCCCCGGGCTTGACGCCAGGCGCTGCATTCTGTGGCTGCGCAGGACCGCGGCAGCGTAAGAAATGACTGCGGCGCAAACTGACTTAAACTTCACCGTCTATCCAGAAAGAAGCATGCCATGGTTGGTATCGTGGACTACGGCGCATTTGTCGTTGCCATCATTGTTTTCCTGCTGATCCCGGGCCCGGGAAATTTGGCGTTGATTACTTCCACCGGCAAGGGGCGGATCCGGGGCGGCCTCGCTTCGACGCTTGGCGTGATCCTGGGCGATCAGGTCCTGATGTGGCTGGCCGTCGCCGGCGTCGCGGCGGTCTTGACGGCCTACCCAGCGGCGTTCAACGCCGTGCAGTGGCTCGGCGCGGCCTACCTTGTCTGGCTCGGTGGCAGGATGTTGCTGGCCAAGGCCGGCGCGGCTCCGGTGTTGCAAATCAAGCCGCATCACTATCTGCGCCAGGCGTTCATGATCACCTTGCTCAATCCCAAGGCTGTCGTGTTCTATATGGCCTTCTTCCCCCTGTTTGTCGACCCGGCCGCCCACCAGGGCTTGAGGACCTTCGGGCTCATGGCGCTGACCATCGCCGCATTGACATTTGCTTACGGTCTGGTGGTGGTGCTGCTGACGCACTTCCTGGCCGAGCGTCTGCGCGCCAACCCGCAGATATCCGGGGCAATGGGCAAACTTGCCGGCGTATTCCTGATCGGCTTTGGCGTCAAATTGGCACTCTCGCGTTGAATCGCGGTTCGGTTTCCATCCTCATCGAGTCAACCCACCCATGGCAAAAATATTCTGTGTCGCCAATCAAAAGGGTGGTGTTGGCAAGACCACGACGACGGTGAATCTGGCCGCGGGGCTGGCGAAAGTCGGTCAGCGCGTGTTGATGGTGGATCTCGACCCTCAGGGCAATGCGACCATGGGCTCGGGTGTGGACAAGCGCCAACTCGAACTCAGCGTTTATGACGTGTTGCTGGAGTCGGCCTCGGTGCGGGAGGCGCGTGTGACGAGCGACAAGCTCATTGACGGCGCCTGCAGCTACGACATTCTGGGCGCGAACCGCGAACTCGCCGGCGCCGAGGTCGAGCTTGTCGATGTGGAGCGCCGTGAAAAGCGCCTCAAGCAGGCGCTGCTCGAAGTCGCGCCCGATTATGATTTCGTCCTGATCGATTGCCCGCCCAGCCTGTCGATGCTGACGCTCAACGGCCTGTGCTGTGCGCACGGCGTGATTGTGCCCATGCAGTGCGAGTATTTCGCCCTGGAGGGGCTCACCGACCTGGTCAACACGATCAAGCAGGTACACGCCAACCTGAACCGCGAACTCGCCATCATTGGCTTGCTGCGCGTCATGTTTGATGCCCGCATCACCTTGCAGCAGCAAGTCAGTGAGCAGCTCAAGGCACACTTTGGCAGCAAGGTCTTTGACACCGTCATCCCGCGTAACGTCCGGCTTGCGGAAGCCCCGAGTTACGGCGTTCCCGGCGTGGTGTTTGATCCGTCGTCCAAGGGCGCCCAGGCGTTTGTCGCCTTCGCCCGGGAAATGGTGGCACGCATTGATGCGCTGTGAACCGGGTCTGGCAGATCTCCAGCCGATTCCGGGTGTGATGAGCGGCTCAACCAGTTGAACAAGGAAGACGAAATGGTCACCAGAAAACCCAAAGGACTGGGCCGCGGACTCGAAGCGCTGCTGGGCCCACGAGTGCACGAGACGGCCTCATTTGACGCATCCGCGGGCAACCCCGTCAGCCCGGGTCTGCCCGCGTCGCTGCGTCTGGCTGACATGCTGCCGGGCATGTACCAGCCGCGCACGCGCATGGACGAAGGCGCGCTCTACGAATTGGCCGAATCCATCAAGGCACAGGGCATCCTGCAGCCGATCCTGGTGCGCAAGCTCCTTGACGGGCCGAACCAGGGTAAATACGAAATCATTGCCGGCGAGCGCCGTTTCCGGGCCGCTTCACTGGCCGGACTGGAGAGCGTTCCGGTGCTGGTTCGCGAAGTCCCCAACGAGATTGCCGCGGCCATGTCGCTGGTCGAGAACATCCAACGCGAAGACCTCAATCCACTGGAAGAAGCCCAAGGTCTGCAACGTCTGGTGAAGGAGTTTGGGCTTACTCACGAACAGGCGGCGCAGGCTGTTGGCCGCTCGCGCAGCGCCGCATCGAACTTGCTGCGCCTGCTCAATCTGGCCGAGCCGGTGCAGACCATGCTGATGGCGGGCGACCTCGACATGGGGCATGCCCGGGCACTGCTGGCGCTTGACCGGGCGCTGCAGATCAGCGCAGCGAGCCAGATCAGCGCCAAGAAGATGTCGGTGCGCGAAGCCGAGACCCTGGCCAGAAAGCTCAGTGCCGAGTTCACGCTGCGCCCTGGCAAGCCAGGCCGGGAAAAATCCCGCGATATGAAGCGCGTGGAAGAGGAGCTGTCTGATTTGCTGGCCGCGGCCGTCGAAGTGCGCGTGAAAAAGCGCGTCAAGCGCTCGGGCCGGGTCGAGGAGCTTGGCGAAATCAGCATCGGGTTTGGTTCGATCGATGAGCTCAATGGCCTGATCGACAAATTGACGCGTGGCGCAGCGCGTCCTTGAAGCGCGGCGCCAGGAAACTCCCGCGTCATGGGGCCAACCAAACGTTCACTCCGTACAACGGCCATGAGGTGCCAGCGGGTAGTTTTTTGCTCGTCGTCGCCAGACTGGCCTAAACTCAACCTCTGTCAGTATTCAGTCCCGTGAGGCCCCGATCTTGAACGCACCTGCCAGCCCTGCGGCCAGCGCCACCGAGTCCATGCGTGCTGCCATGGCTGTGGCGGCCTTTGCAATGGCGACCCTTGGTGGAACGCGCAGTTCCGAAGCCGCCAACCACATCTTGCGCGTGCAGAATTACGTTCGGGCTCTGGCGCGCCGGCTGCGGGCGCACCCGCGCTTTGCCGCGGCGCTTTCGCCGGCTTTTGTCGACATCATCGCCGAATCGGCGCCCTTGCACGACATGGGCACCATCGGCGTGCCCGACCGCATCCTGCTCAAGCCCGGCCGCGTCACCGCCGCTGAGTTCGAGATCATCAAGACCCACACGACCCTGGCGCGCGACGTCATCCTGCACGCCGAGAAGACCCTGGACTGCAAGGCCGATATGCTGCGCACCCTCAAGGAGCTGGTCTATTCGCATCACGAAAAGTGGGACGGCGAGGGCTACCCGCAGGGGCTGGCCGGCGAGTCCATCCCCCTGGCGGCCAGATTGTTTGCCCTCGGTGATGTGTACGATGCGCTGATTTCCGACCGCGTGTACCGCGCTGGCATGGCGCACGATCAGGCGGTGGCGGTCATCTTTCAGAACCGCGCCAGCCACTTCGACCCGGACATGGTCGACGCCTTCATTGAAATCCAGGACGAGTTCAACGCAATTGCCAAGCGCTACCCCGACACCGAGATCGACATGCAAAGGCGGATCGACTACATGGCCAACGCGATTGCCGAAGAGGCGACCCAGCCGGGGGCCATCTAGAGCGTAAAGATCTTGCCCGGGTTCATGATGTTTTGCGGGTCCAGAGCGCGCTTGATGGCGCGCATCATGGCAACGGCCCCGGCGCCGGTCTCCGAAACCAGGAAATCCATCTTGTGCAGCCCCACACCGTGCTCGCCGGTGCAGGTGCCCTCCAGACGCAGCGCGCGCGCAACCAGCGACTGGTTCAAGGTTTCGGCACGCTCGCGTTCTTCGGGTTTGTCGGGGTCGATCAGGTAGCCAAAATGGAAATTGCCATCACCCACATGGCCGACCAGAAAGTACGGGATGCCACTGGCATCGGCCTCGGCCACTGAGTCAAGCAGGCAGTCGGCCAGGCGCGAAATCGGAACACAGGTGTCGGTGGCAATGGCGCGGCAGCCCGGTTTCGACTGGATCGCCGCAAAGTATGCGTTGTGCCGGGCCGTCCACAGGCGCGTGCGCTCCTCGGGCGTGGTGGCCCATTCAAAGCCGTGGCTGCCGAACTCCGCGGCAATTTCCTGCACCAATTCGGCCTGCTCTTTCACGCCCGCCGGTGAGCCGTGAAATTCCATCAGCAACAACGGCTCTTCGCGCAGGCCCAGTTTGGAATGCGTGTTGACCATCTGCACGGTACGTGCGTCAATCAGTTCAACACGGGCAATCGGGATGCCGAGCTGGATGATCTGGATGGTTGTGCGCACCGCAGCCTCGATGCTCGGAAAGGAGCAGGTCGCCGCCGAGATTGCCTCGGGCAGGGGATAGAGCTTGAGCGTCACCTCGGTGATCACGCCCAGTGTGCCTTCGGAGCCCACCAGCAGGTGCGTGAGGTCGTAGCCAGCGCTGCTTTTCTTGGCCCGTGAGCCGGTGCGGATGACCTCGCCGCTGGCGGTAACGACTTCGAGTGCCAGCACG
>JAKANU010000220.1 GCA_021812315.1 Pseudomonadota bacterium | reverse complement strand
TGTCCATCCATGAGATTTTCACGCGACGCAGGGAGTTGTTTTACTGGTTTGCCATCCTCTGCACGTTTGCTCTGGGCACCGCGGCCGGTGACTTGGCGACCGAAGCGCTCGGTCTTGGCTTTACATGGGGGGCGGTGGCGTTCGGCACACTGATCGCTATCACCTATGCGGCGTGGCGCATGGGCGGCAATGCCGTGCTGACCTTCTGGATTGGCTACATCCTGACACGCCCGTTCGGTGCCGCACTCGGTGATTTGCTGACGCAGGCCAGGGCCTTTGGCGGCATCGGCATGGGCGCCACGTGGACCAGCGCTTTGTTCCTGACAATAATTGTGACGCTGGTCGCCATTGCGCAGTTCAGCGTTGGCGGCATGAATGGACGAGCCGCCAAATGACATCTCCCCGACAACGCGAGGAGACATCATGCGACATCTGCCTTCGCTGGCCCGCCCCGTTGCCACACTATCGACCATCACTCTCGTGGCCCGCCCGGCTGGCGGGCGGCTCAAAGCCCACTGAAACCGGTAAGCCTGGACAAAATTGATATGAACACTCACGTTTTTACTGACTTGAACAAGAAACACAGCAGCAAATATGACGAGCTAAGCAAAGCCTTTCACTGGCTCACTGCGATTGCCGTTGTCGCAACATTCACACTAGGGCCGGGTGATTTTGGCGAATTGACGCGTCACGGCGTAGACCCAAGTATTCGCACTGATATTGTCTGGCATGAATCGCTGGGCTTGCTTGTAATGACGCTCACGCTTCTGCGGTTGCTTTGGCTAGCGATGCGCCCGGCGGCTCCCAAATTTCTCATGGCACGATGGATGCGATGGGTATCCAGATTGATGCATTTCACACTATGGGCACTGCTCTTTGCGCTGCCACTTTCCGCGTTATACGCCTTGGGAAGCGAAGGAAATCCGTTGACCTTGTTGGGAGGATTTCGAATCACCGCATTTCCCTTCGGTTTCACCGTCGGCCCGCCTGGGTTCTTAGACTGGGGCGAGGTACACAAGGTCTTGGGCGATGTAATTGTGTGGTTGGCAGGCATTCATGCAGTTGCTGCCCTATACCACCACATCAAACTCAAAGACACAGTGCTCACTTCCATGCTACCGTGACGGATGCGCTCGCCGTCAAGAATGGGAGCGATCTCAATTCCAATAGGTAAAGAATGCGAGTATTGCTGGTTGAAGACGACACCATGATTGGCGAAGCGATCCAAGGATCTCTGAAAGATGCTTCTTACGCTGCCGATTGGGTAAAGAACGGCCAAACAGCCCTCACAACACTCGGTAGCCAGCACTATGACGTAGTGCTGCTCGATCTTGGCCTTCCAGGTAAGGATGGGCTGGAGGTGCTCAGGAGCATTCGTGCCAAAGCCAATCCGGTTCCACTGCTCATCATCACTGCCCGCGATGGACTCGATGATCGACTGCGCGGCCTCGATGGCGGGGCCGATGATTATTTGCTTAAGCCTTTTGAGATTGCCGAACTACTGGCCCGCATGCGTGCCGTGCTACGACGCAAGGCAGGGCGCGCAGTGCCCATGCTCAGCAACGGGGTTGTGTTGCTTGATCCGGCCACGCGGGAGGCCGCAGTCAACGATGGTGTCCCGGTGCAACTCTCCAACCGCGAGTTCGCCTTGCTGCAGGCCTTGCTGGTACGCCCTGGTGCCATTCTCTCCCGCAGTGATCTGGAAGACCGCATCTACGGATGGGGCGACGAGGTAGAAAGCAACGCCGTCGAATTCCTGATCCATGCACTGCGGCGCAAATTGGGCGGTGAAATTATCAAAAATGTCAGGGGGGTCGGATGGATGGTTTCAAAAAGCGTTTGACCGAATCCGTCCAGCTGAAGCTGTCCTTTTCGCTGTCGCTGGCAATTTTGGTGATGGCATTGGTGGCAGGAATATTTTCTTTCGCGTCCGCCTTCGACGAAGCCCACGAGCTGCAAGACGACATGCTGCGCCAAGTCGCAGCGCTGTTTGATCGGTCAAACCTCCCGCTTGCACGTTCTGGAGTAGACGGACGCGCGAAAGACAGCGATGAAGATTCCCGCGTCATCGTCCAGCATCTGGCAGACCGCAGCAAGGTGACCGGAAACGGAGACGCGCGAGGACCGCTGCCCCTACCGATCACTCTTGCCGATGGCCTACATACGCTGGAAGTCAGCGGTGAGTCGTTCCGTGTGCTGGTCAAGACAACACCCGGGGGCGAGCGGATGGCCGTGGCACAAGAAACTGGCGTTCGCGACGAAGTTGCACGCGACAGCGCCTTGCGCACCCTGATGCCGTTTCTGGTCTTGGTTCCCATACTCCTTTTGATCGTGGCCGACCTTGTGCGCAAGATGTTCCGGCCCATTGCTTCATTGTCAGCGGAAGTCGACCAGCGATCTGAACAGGAATTGCATCCAGTCGAGGAAGGCCACGTTCCCGCTGAAGTGCGCCCGTTTGTGGTGGCAATCAACCGTCTGCTTGGCCGCGTTGACCAATCGATGGAAGCACAGCGCCGGTTTGTCGCGGATGCCGCACATGAGCTTCGCTCGCCGTTAACCGCCTTGTCGTTGCAAGCGCAGCGACTGGCCGAGTCGGATATGTCTGCCCTGGCAAGACAACGTCTCGTGGTACTGCGCCGAGGCATTGAGCGCGGCCGGCACTTGCTCGACCAGCTTCTCGCTTTGGCCACGGCTCAGGCTACTCGCGACCGGCCCAAATCAGCGGTGTCGGTACAGCACATCTATCGCAGCGTGCTGGAAGACCTTGTGCATCTGGCCGACGTCAAGAAAATCGACATTGGCGTGGAAGGAGAGCACGACGCCGAACTCTGGGTTAACGAGCTGGACATGATTGCCGTGGTCAAAAACTTGGTGGATAACGCCATCCGCTACACGCCCGATGGTGGCAGGGTTGATTTATCTGTCACGACGGAAGAAGGCCGCGCGATACTGAGAATCCAAGACTCGGGGCCGGGTATTCAAGTCGTCGAGCGTGAACGGGTGTTTGACCCGTTTTATCGCGCCCTTGGCAACGATCACGTCGGCTCAGGTCTGGGCCTTTCCATCGTCAAGGCAGTCACGGACCGTATTGGCGCTGAGATTGAATTGGGGTTCTCTGATGAAGTGAGGCATTCCGGCCTGTGTGTCCGCGTGTTCGTGCCGCTGGCTAACCTGGTTCCAGAGGCACCCTAGCATTCTGATAGCAAATTGCGCATTACAAACGCTGTGGCCACAGCCTGGCGACGTGATGGACGCGGATAATCTGTACCACACCACCCTTGATTCGGTACGGCAGCACATAGTTTTCATGCACGACCAATTCGCGCGTACCGGGCACTCGACCGGGCCGACCGATCGCCGGGAAGTGGGCCAGCAGCTCAGTCTTGTCCTTGATTTCTCCAACGAACGAACTCGCGCGCTGCGGGTTGTCCCGCGCGATGTAGGCGGCAATTGCGTCGAGGTTGTCAAGCGCCTTGCGGGTCCAGACGATCTCCACACTCAATGACCATATTTGGCAAATACGGCTCTGACTTCATCGGTGCTCGCGAATTCGCCCCGGTCCGCCTCCTGTAACCCCGCCTGAACGTCCGAGATCTGCCATTGCTCCTGACCGACGTAGGTCTTGAGAGCCTGCACGGTCAAGAAGCTCTTGCTGCGACCGGTGGCTTGCACCAGCTGTTCAAGCTGCCCATGCAACTCAGCGGGCAAACGAACGTTCAGAATCTTTTCGGCGCTTGTCATCGCACTCACTCCAATGTCATGTACTTTAAGTGTACGTCTTACAAATCTTGCGTCAATCCATTTCGCACCATCTTTGTGAATCCTACTGCGCCGCCCGGCGCAGCGTCTGCACCACCGGCGTGAGCAGGACCTCGCGCAGGCCCCACCAGCCGGCCGCCAGGGCCAGCACCGCGCCGCCCGCCGAACCGAGCACGATCACCCATGGCGAGACCGCCCACTCAAACTCAAACACATAGCGCGCCAGCGCCCAGCCGACCGCCAGGGCCACGCCCGAGGCCAGCGCCCCGGCCAATAGCCCGACGCCGATCAGCTCGGCGCGCTGCACGCGGCGCAGCAAACTGGCACGCGCACCGATGGCGCGCATGATGGCAAACTCGCGCGCGCGCTCGGCGCGTGTCGCCGTCACCGCGGCGACCAGTACCACCAGACCCGCGGCCAGCGTGAAGGCGAACAGGAACTCGACGGCACCGATCACCTGGTCGAGCACCCTTTGCACCTGCTCGATGGTGCTGGTCATGTCCACGCTGGTGATGTTGGGAAACTCGCGCACCAGCGCGTTGTCAAAGCCTGGCGTGGCCGGTGCCTTGAAGGCGCTCATGTAGGTGCCGGGCACGTCGGCGAGCACACTGACCGGGTACATGGCAAAAAAGTTCGCGCGCATCGAACTCCAATCGACCTTGCGCAAAGAGGTGATTTTCGAATCCACCGGCACGCCGCCAATCTCGAAGCGCAGACTGTCTCCGAGTTTGAGCCCGAGCGTGGTGGCAATGCCCTGCTCGATGCTGATCGCGCCGGCCTCCTCGGGCTTCCAGCGCCCGGCCACAACCTCGTTGCGCTCGGGCTTGACCGCGCTGTGCGAGAGGTTGAACTCCCGATCCACCAGGCGGCGGGCGCGTTCCTCAGGGTACTGATCGGGCGTGACCGCGCGCCCGTTGATGGCCACCAGACGCCCGCGAATCATCGGGTACCAGTCGAAGTTGCCCACGCCCGCAGCGCGCAGGGCGCGGACAAAGGCTGCACCCTGCTCGGGCATCACATTGATCACAAAACGGTTGGGCGCATTAGCCGGACTCGCCTGGCGCCAACTGCCAATCAGATCGGTGCGCACCAGCACCAGCAGCACCAAGGCCAGCAGTCCCAGCGCCAGCGCGCTAACCTGCAGCACCGCGTAGGCCGGACGCGCCGAGATC
>JAKANU010000219.1 GCA_021812315.1 Pseudomonadota bacterium | reverse complement strand
GTAATCCCAACACTCGCAAGGCCTATGCGCGTGCAGCCGTCGACTTCTCCGCTTGGTGCGAGGCGCGCGGCGTGCGCGACGTGCGCCAGGTGCAGCCCATCCATGTGGCGGCTTACATCGAAGGCCTGCAGGTTGCGGCGCCCTCGGTGAAACAGCGCCTGGCAGCTCTTCGCATGCTCTTTGATTGGCTGGTGATCGGCCAGGTCATGCCGGTGAATCCAGCGGGCTCCGTGCGGGGCCCCAGGCACTCGGTGAAGAAGGGCAAGACGCCGGTGCTTGCGGCCGACGAAGCGCGGCAGCTGCTGGACGCCATCGACGTGTCCACGCCGATCGGCCTGCGCGACCGCGCGCTGATCGGCCTGATGGTCTACACCTTTGCGCGCGTGGGCGCGGCAATCCAGATGCGCCTCGAGGACGTCTACGTCCAGGGGCGGCGCACCTGGGTGCGGCTGCATGAGAAGGGCGGCAAGGAGCACGAGATGCCCTGCCATCACAACCTCGAGGCCTGGCTGCACGCGTACATCGAGGGCGCCGGCATCGTGGGCGACAAGACGGTGCTGTTCCGCTCAGGTCTTGGGCGAACGACCGAGCTCGGCGAGCGCGCGATGAGTCAGTCGGACGTGTACCGCATGGTTCGCCGGCGCGCCGAGCGCGCCGGGATCAAGACCCGGATCGGCTGCCACAGCTTCCGGGCCACCGGCATCACCGAGTACCTGCGCAACGGCGGTCGCCTGGAGATCGCGCAACAGATGGCCAACCACGAGTCGGCCCGAACAACGGGGCTCTACGACCGGCGAAGTGATCAGGTCAGTCTGGACGAGGTCGAGCGCATCCTGATCTAACCGTGTTCGCGGGTCTGGCCTAGTTCGAGCGCGCCCTAATCATCGCATCCGCAACGGAGGCGAGGCGGCCAAAGCTCGCGGGGTGAAGTTCGGCCCCCGCCCTGCCCTCGCCGCCGCCCAGCTCAACCACGCGCGGCAGTGATCACGCTCGTCGAGGGATCTACCTCGCTCCATCACCGTGCTCGATCAGATCATCCGCAACGCCCATCACGCACGGTGATCATGCTCACGATCGTTGCGGGAATCAGATTCCGAGAACGCTGCGGGCCACGCTATATGTCAAGGCACCCAGCAGGGTGGCCACACCGAAACCACCGATCCACCGCTTGCCCAGAGCAACGACAATTAGCCCAAGCACGGCAGCGACGGCCTGATGGTTCACGCCGGACAATAAGTCTGGGGCCAGCGACGCAGCGAGCAGGGCGGCGATCGCTGCCGGACCCATAGCCGAGAAGAACGCCCCCCACCGCTGCGGGGTGCTTCGAGCATGGTCCGCCTTGTGGGCGCCCCGCAGGGGGATGAAGCGGAGCAAGAAAGTTCCCAGGCCCGCCATGGCGATGATCCAGATGGTGTCATGCATATCGCGATCTCCCGAGGCTCGTGGTAAGCGCGCCTGCCACCATCCCGATGAGAATGGCCTGATAGGCAGGTAAGAGCTGCAGTGCGAGCAGCGTCGTGGCCCCGGCGATCAATACGACTATGAGCACATCGCGCGAGGCAAGGTCCAGGAGTAGCGCCATGAACAACGCGGGAAGCACGAATTGAATGGCATGTTGCGCTACCGCGGGTAGGTGGGCGAAGCGCTCGCCCGAGGCGACGCCGAGGACAGTGCCGCCAACCCATGCGGTGTACGCTCCCAATTCCAAACCCAGGTACCAGGCCTCCCGCTGATGCTCCGGAATTTGATCTAACCGCGCCAGAGAGGTGGCGAAGACCTCGTCGGTCAGTCCAACGGCTAGCCATGCGCGCGGAATTCGTGCCAAGTGGCGCGGTAGCTTGCGCGATAGAGTCGGCCCATAGAAGATGTGCCGAGCGTTTATCAGAAATATCGTGAAGAGCGCGCTGAACATTCCAGCCCCCCCGGCGAGTAGGGAGAGCAGGACAAATTGGCTCGCGCCGGCAAAGATCAGTGCAGACACCAAGACCGCATTTATTGGTGGCAGGCCGGATTGAACTGCTAGCAGGCCGAATGAGATGGCGATAGGCACGTAGCCAGCTGCGACCGCAAGGCTTGCGATCAGCCCGCCTGAAAAGCCACCACGGTCAGTGTTCGCAAAGCGACGCACTGCACTTTCTAAACGTGAAGACATGTGTACCTCCATCCCAATCATCAGCTCCACATGTTGCATAGACCCGCCGGTGTCGGATCAGCTCGAACCCCGCGCCTTGTGCCAAGGAGACCAAGCGCCTGGGATAGGTCTTGCATTCGATCTCGTAATCGAAGCCGGCAACCATGGCCTGGATTTCCAGGGCGTAGAAGCGAACCAAAGCGCCCACGGCTGTTGCGGTGTCCTTGGCTTGCAGGCTCTGGTTGGCTAAGGTATATAAATCGCGACAACGTTTGATGGCTGCGCTCGTCTCTCCGTGCGAAGCCTGCAGCACGGCATGTACTAGTTCCTTGCGCATTTCGCGGTACAAGTGCGTGTCTGGCGTGTCTCCGCGATGGATGTCCAAGGCATCTACGCAGGCCATCGAGCCCAGCACGTAAGCTGCATGGTGGCGAATCAGTGCGCTGTTTCGCTCATTCCGATCGGAGAAGAAAGGTAGCAGCTCATCCGCTATGCACAAGATCCCATCGTCGGCGAGCAGCCTCCATGCCTTTTGCAGCATGAAGGCGGTATTGAAATGATGTGATGAGCCAACCGACGTAATGACGGAGACCGCCTCTGTCGGCTCCTCGAGCGCAAGGAAATCGCGCTGCTCGCAACGCACTCGACTCTGATCCTTAATGTTGTCGAGCAGGTAGGCGAAAGCGGTGTCATCCGGCTCTACTGCATGGACGTGCAATTCAGGCAATAGCTCGAGCAGCATCAGCAGTGCTGCACCGGGCCCGGTGCCAATGTCAATGGCTAGCCCGCGACCACTCTGCGGATCTAGTGTCCAAATGTCCTGTGCTAACGCAACGACTTGCCGGGCATAGGCTGGGTGCAGCAGTTCGTATGCGTCATAGTGGTCAACGTTGATCCGGCTCGCGAAGTCCCCATCCCCCACTTTTGGCGCGGCCTGCAGAGTCCTTTGGGAGCGCTCGCCCAGTCGGCTAGGTAGGATGAGGTGACCGTGCTGTAAGGCGATCTCTGAGGCAATGGCCGCTAGCGCCCAAGTCGGCGCGGCGGCTAACGACTCGAGCGTTGCTTGGGAGTTCGCAGCTAGCGGTATCAGGCTCTGCTCAGCTACAGCCGAGAGGTGCATCGCAGATACCAAACTCGCCGACATGCCATCGCGGATGGCTGTTTTGCAATCGCGGAACGCGTTGGTGTTTATGTGTGGAAAGAGGGCGAGCCAAGCGCCACGGTCATTGTGACCGGTGAAAATTTGTAGTGGCCAGCGATAGCCCGGGGGATTGCCCGGTCCGATGCGCTTTGCGATGGCCTCTCCTTCGGCTCCACGTCCGCGTAGCTGAAGGAATAAACCGGTGAAACCTTGCGCTACCTCGATTGCTGCGCGGTCGACGATCGCACGGAGCCCATCCCAATCTGCTTCGGTGCGCGGATATTCACGTACGAGGGTGTCCCCCTTGTCGCCCTTCCCGTAGCCTGGGTATTCCACTAGAACCAGTGCTGTCGCGTCTCCTTTTGGTGCCGAGTAGGAATGCTCCACGTCTGCCTCGAAGGCGTGGCTCTGACCTGGGCGCAGAAGCACGCTATGCGGCGCGCTGCCTACGAGCATTTCCCCGTGCAAGACAACCACACGCTCCCGAACGCCGGGCGGATGGGGGCTAGAACTCCGGTTGTGGCCTTCGCTGATGACCATCTCGTAGACCTCAATCTCGGGGTCAGTGCCATATCGTTCAATAAAACGAACTTTTTCTCCGGCGCCTTGAACCTCTGCAGGTTCGTCGCTTTCGGCGTCGAGTCGTTCGACCAAGCTACCGAATGGTGTCTCGAGCGCATTTGCAATCGCCCAAACCGTCTCAATGGTCGGGTTTCCACGCCCGCTCTCGATCAGAGATAGGGTCGATTTGGCAACTCCGGACCGCTGAGAGAGGCCAGACAGCGTCAGGCCACGCTTGGCTCGGGTCTGTTGGACGTTACGCGCAAAGGGAGGCAGAGTTGGGGTGTCCATTGGTTCACGATAGTTCAATAAAACGAACAGTTGTCCACTATACAGATCGATATGGCTGGATGCAAGGACTCCACTCAGAGATGGCTGACACGACGCTGCACATTGGATATGCCGGCGTCAGCACCGACGCCCAGGGCCTGATCAACCTGTGTGCCCGAGATTGGGCGGATGCTGTGGACCACCTTCGCGCTGGCGATGTGGTGACAGTGACCAGGTTGCCGTTTGGCGCGCAGCACTTGCGACCCGCTGGATGTAGCCGAACGCATCCGGTCCGTCGGCGCGTGCTTGCGCAGCTTTGCTGAGCCGTGGGTCGATACCACCAGCCCGGCCGGGCGCATGGTTCTGACCGTGTTCGCCTGCCAGGCCGAATTCGAACCCGCCCGCAACATCGACCGCGCCCGCAACGGGCGTCAGGCCAAGGTGCGCGGGGTGAAGTTTGGCCTCCGCCTCCGCCCTTAGCTCAGCCCAGCTCGACCATGCGCGGCAGTTCATTAGCGGCGATGGTCGCCCGGTCACAGAGGTTGTGGTCTTGCTTGGCGTTCATCGCTCGCCCCTGTATTGCGCTCTTGATGGCGATGCTCGCGTCAAATAAATAGCGGCTAGCTGCCAGCAAGCCGGCGGCTTGCTGGCAGCTTTCGTTGCGTGTAAGCTAGCTGCTAGCTATCAGTTGCAGGAGGCCCTATGGCGGCAGTCGTCGCATTCGTTTCGCAGAAAGGTGGGGTGGGGAAAAGTACCCTGTCCCGCGCGTTGGCGCGTGAGGCCGCCGCCGGCGGGCTGCGCGTCAAGGTGGCCGATCTGGACACCCAGCAGGGCACGTCCGTTGACTGGCACCGGCAGCGGC
>JAKANU010000218.1 GCA_021812315.1 Pseudomonadota bacterium | reverse complement strand
GGCTCGTCAGAGACGTTGGGCTCGTCGGAGACGTTGGGCTCGTCGGAGACGTTGGGCTCGTCGGAGACGTTGGACTTGTCGGCGACGTCGGACTTGTCGGCGACGTTGGACTTGTCGGCGACGTCGGGCTCGTCGGAGACGTTGGGCTCGTCGGCGACGTTGGGCTCGTCGGAGACGTTGGGCTCGTCGGAGACGTTGGGCTCGTCGGAGACGTTGGACTTGTCGGCGACGTCGGACTTGTCGGCGATGTCGGACTTGTCGGCGATGTCAAAAATGGCTCGGATTCGACGCCAACCGCACCCTGTGGCGTAAAGCTGTAGTGGTAAGCCAGGGGGTCGACGCCCTCCGTAATCCGCATCAATTCAACAAAACTGTGACCCCCCTCGGACGCGCCGGGACCTCCGCCAAAACCGGCAGCCGTAGGTTCCAGCTCGGCATTCAAATCGGTTCCGCGCTCCAGCGCCTGAATCACTGCATCTACCGTGGCTGAGCTCGCTACGGCACTATCCTGCGCAGTCGGGAGTTCTTCGGATTGAGATACGCTGTCGTCAAGATGCACGACTTGATCCGCAGCAATCGCCATCAGCAACCCATCACCCATCAAGAGCTCGACCCGGGTATCGCCGGAAGTGCGAATAGTTTCGCCTTTCGCAAGGGTATCCCCGACCTTGAGCAATCGCCCAACGCCTTGGGCGTTTACTGCGAAAACGTTGCCCGCACCGTTAATAGCGGCGACAGTTGCGATTTGGGCCATGACGAACTCCAGCTAGTAACTAACGGTAACCAGAGTAAGCGAAATGTGACCGAATTCCTATTGGCCAAAAGTACTAATTTGACGCCCTGTGTTGCCCGGAATCATCGTCGTTTCGAACGCCACGGCGGGAGTCAAATCAATCCGCCGTCGCCATCCATCGAAAACAGATCCAGCCGATCGCCCAAGTTGGCGCGAGTTTCGCGGCGCTCCAGCAACTTGAGCTGAGCCACAAGGGGCAGGTCTGTAAACTGAATCACACCACGCGTAATAAGCACGTCAATCAAGTCTTCCAGAACGCGAGCCAAACCAACGTCGGTCTGGCTCAGAACGTCGGGGGCGGACGATTCTTCGTCAGTCATGGCGGCACATCCTGTTTGGCAGGCACCAGCCGAAGCGCCAATTGAAGGCGATCCCGCACGCCGAGTTTTTCAAACGCCGAACTAAGATGTGCCTTGACGGTGCGTTCGGAGATGAACATCATGTCGGCAACCTCTTTGTTTGAACGTCCAGCACACACGGCGCGCGCCACCTGCTCTTCACGCGCCGAAAGCGTTCCTGTTCCTGTAACCGCGGCTGCCGGCTCTGTTCGAACCGTGAGAGCCGAAGTTGTTGAAGCAAGCAGGCGCCGAAGCAATTCGGATCCCACCCACAAACCGCCGTGCGCAACCACGGTCGCTACCTCTTGCAACATTGCAGGTACGCCGTACGCATGCGCGTACCCACGAACGCCCAACTCCAGGGCACCAAGACCCTCTAACTGCGCCGGCGAACTCGCAAGCAAGACGGCACGGGCGCCCGGAAGAACCCGCAAGATCTTGCCCAAATGGTCCGCCCACTGGGGCTCGCCGCTGCTGAGCCAAACGACGCAACTCTCCGCCGTCAGGCCGAGCAATCGGGCCTGAAGCCCAGCCGGATCGCATACGCGCCCGCCAGGGAAAGCCTCACGCCAGCGACTGGTCACCAGTTCCGCCGAACTGGTGAAGAAAAGATGTTCAACGCTCATCGTTCCGTCATCGCATTCGCTTTTGCCCGCAACACTGGCTTGAGAAGATAGGATAGCACCGTCTTCTTGCCCGTTGTGATGTCAACCTGAGCAACCATACCCGGGATGATTGGTAAACCGGGGCCAAGATTTGGCTTGTGGGTCTGAACTCTCACCTGGTAGTAGGCATTTCCCTTGTCGTCCAACACCGAATCTGCACCAATGTGAACCACATCGGCTGCCAGACCTCCGTAGATCGCAAAGTCATACGCGCTGAACTTGACCATCGCCGCTTGGCCTGGATGCAGGAACCCAATGTCTTTGGGAGCTATTTGAACCTCCAGGATAAGTTTGTCATCAAGCGGCACAACCTCCACGACCTCTTGCCCGGGCTTCACAACCGCGCCCACCGTGGTGACAAGCAGCCGCTTGACTGTTCCGCGCACTGGGGACTTGATATCGGCGTGCTTGACCTTGTCTTCGAGTGCTCGCCCGCTTTCGGTCAACCCAGCAATCTTGCTCAGGGTATCGGAGAGTTCTGCATCCATCAGATTGCGACTGGTAAGTTGAACCTCGTTAATCTTGCTCTTGGCCTCCTGAATCGCCGACTCCACACGCGAGATCTGTGCGGTCGCCTGATCGCGATCACCACGCATCCGCGCAATCTCTCGTTCCAGCCGAAGGACCTCGACCTCGGACACTGCACCGCTGGCAATCATTGGCCGCGTCGCATTGATTTCTTTGGTCATAAGCTCCATGCTGCGCTCGGCCTGGATGCGGCGCGCGCGCACCTCGTTGAGTTCCTGCTCTCGCTGAACCAACTGACTTCTGTAAATCGCAATTTGTGCGCTGATCTCCGCTTTACGCGATTCGTAAAGGCGTTGCTCCTGCTCGACCACATCAGGAGCTTCGCGCCGTAACGCTGCTGGAGGGTTGAACGCAGTACCCCGGGTCAAGGCTTCGAGCCGCAAGGCCTTGATCTTGAGGGCGGTCTGCCCAACACGGCTCTCCAACATGTTGGACATGAAGCGGGTTGGATCAACACGCAGCAGAAGCTGGCCAACTTCCACAGTCTGCCCTTCCCTGACCAACAAGGACTCGACCACACCGCCGTCCACGCTTTGAACAATTTGCACCTGACTGGTCGGGACGACGCGAGAATCTCCACGGGTGACTTCGTCAATCTCGGCAAACCCTGCCCAAACCAACAGCAGCGCAACCGCCACCGCGACGACACGAACCAGAATGCGCGCCCGCAGCGGCTCCTGCTGGGCCAAGGCCAAGTCAACATCGGCCGCCCAGTCGAGTTTTTCGTTGTCCCCACCGGGCGCCAGGCGTTCAACAGCACCACCAAACACGGATCGGCCCGCCTTGTCGGCACGCGTTGACAAGGTTCCAATGCGCTCAAAGGCTTTTGCGTCGATGCCAGCCATCAAGCGCCCTTTCCGATTCGCCCTTGACGCAGAGCGGTAACGACTTGTTCTTTCGGACCATCGGCAACGATTCGGCCCGCGTCAAGAACAATGATGCGGTCAACCAGGTCAAGCAGCGAGGTGCGATGACTGACCAACAACATCGTCTTATCGAGGCAAAAGGCGCCCAAGCGTTGCTTGATGTCATCCTCGCTGGAAAAGTCCATGGAAGAAGTTGGCTCATCGAGCAACATGATCGGCGGATTGTTGATCGCGGCGCGAGCAATTGCCACGCCTTGTCGCTGCCCACCGGACAAGGATTCACCTCGCTCACCGACCAGCATGTCAAAGCCCTGCGGATGATGGTTCACCAACCCGAGAATGCCGCCGACCTCGGCAGCTTTGATGATGTCCGCGTCATCTGCCAGGGGAGCCCCCAGCGTGATGTTCTCGCGAAGACTGCCGTAGAACAACATCACGTCTTGCTGGACATATCCAATCTGACGCCGCAGTTCAGCGGGGTCTAACTGGCGCACATCGACACCATCGACCAATACGGCGCCCTGGCTAGGCACGTAAAGCCCGAGTATGAGCTTTTCAAGGGTGGTTTTTCCCGATCCGATACGGCCGAGAATCGCAACTTTTTCGCCGGGCTTGATCGTGAAGTTCACCTCGCGCAGCGACGGCGCCGCCTGGCCCGGATAGCTGAACTCAACAGCACGAAATTCGATGGCCCCTTTGAGACGCCCGCGAGAAATGAAGTTGGTGCCGACCGGACGTTCGACGGCCTTCTGCATCATCTCGTCCAAAGTTGTCAGAGCGGTAGCGGCAGTATGGTATTGAACCAACAGGCCAGAGACTTGCCCAATGGGTGACATGGCGCGTGCAGCCAGCATGGTGCACGCGATCATCGCACCCATGGTCAACTGTTTGTCAGCAATCAGATAGACCCCGATGATGACAATGATCAAATTGATGAATTGCTGGATGAAAGACGAGGAGTTGCTTGCTGTCGAGGAAAGTAACTTCAGTTGTGTTCCCAGACGCGCAAGCAGCACGGCACTTCGCTCCCATTTGCGCTGGATGCGACCTTCGGCCGCCAGTGCCTTGATGGTTTCGAAACCTACCAGCGCCTCAATCAAACTTGCGTTGCGTTGCGCGCCAGCTCGGTAGGTTTCCGCAGTCAGCTCCGTCATTCGGCGTTTGACCGCCAGTCCGTACAAGAGCATCACGGTCGCCCCGATCAACAAAGGGATCACCATGACCCACTCTATCCAGGCGATCACAGCCACAAATACGACGGCAAAAGGCAGGTCAATAAATGCGACGACCGTCGCTGAGCCAACAAAGTCGCGCACCGATTCGAAAGCCCGCAGGTTGGAGGCGAAGGAGCCGGCCGAGGCGGGGCGATGTTCCATTCGCGTGCCAAGCACGTGCTCCATGATGACGGCGGACAATTTCACATCCGCGCGGCTGCTGGCCAGATCGACAAAGCGACCGCGTACGATTCTCAGGATCAGCCCGCCAATTAACATAACCATCAAGCCACTGGTCAAGACCCACAAGGTGTCAAAAGCATGGTTGGGGACAACGCGGTCATAAACAATCCTCAGGAAAAGAGGCATTCCAAGAGCAAAAAGGTTTGCCATGAACGCCGCAAGCAGGACATCGGAGTAAAGCGGGCGACTCTCCGCGATGACGCTCCAGAACCAATGCCCGTCGCGGCTCGCCCGAACTTCTGGCGAACGGGCGTCATAGCGATGGGAGGGACGCGCGTAAATGGAAGTCCCCAGGTAGTCGGCTTCCAGGTCCGCCAGCGGCAGCTGTACATGGGAATCGCTCAGCTCAGGCAGCACCACCGTGGCCTCACTG
>JAKANU010000217.1 GCA_021812315.1 Pseudomonadota bacterium | reverse complement strand
GCGGACGGCATGGGGGGCGTAGTGGTGGGCGCAAGGCTTCGGATCAGGTCATGATGACGGCGCGTCAGTTGTTTGAACGCTACTCGCCGTTGACCGATGATGCTCCGGCGGCCCTGCTGCAGTTGGTGCAAGAAGCACACACCGTGATCAAATTGACCGCCATTTCCTCGGAGGAAGAACCGCACAGCACGATTGCCGCATTTTTGATCAATCCCCGAGGCGACTGCCATTGGGTTCATGCGGGAGACTCGAGAATTTATCACTATCGGGGCAACAAACTCATCAAGCGCACCTTGGATCACTCGTATGTCCAAACACTCGTGAGTCGAGGTGAGATTACGGAGGCGCAGGCAAGCGTTCATCCCCAGTCCAACATCCTGATGGGCTGTCTGGGAACCGACAACGAGCCACTGGTCGACATTCACTGTATTCCCAACCTGCGCAGCGGCGATATTTTGATGGCCTGCAGTGATGGCGTCTGGCATTACTTTAATGCCGACGAAATAGGCTCAGTCCTTGCAAGCCTCAGCGCCCGCGAGGCAACAGAATTTTTGATTGAAAAGGCGAGGTCTCGCGCCAACGGTGGTGGTGACAATTTGTCGCTGGTCGTGGTCAAACTCGAACCCTTGGGCACGTAGCGGATTGGCATGACGGCGCAACGGATTACGCACCGGGGCGGCGAGTCTGCGTCTGGACGTCGGTGCGCCGTTGAAATGCCCCAACCGCCTCATGTGTTGCTGTGCCGAAATCACCGTCGATCCTGAGGTCGGCACTGAGCCGGCGGCGTACACCCGGAATAACAATGGTTCGGGCTGCGCGCCGTGGCTACTTGGAAGTCATGTTTCGGATTTGCTGCAACGCAGCCGGATCATCCATCGTAGTTAGATCCCCAGGGTCGCGCCCTTCACATACCGCCTGAATCGCGCGGCGCAGCAACTTCCCACTGCGGGTCTTGGGCAAAATGGTGACAAAACGCACGCGCGACGGTCGCGCGACCGCACCCAGATCACTGTCGACAAGTTTCATGATCTCGCCCTCGAGTTTCAGGCAGGCTGTGTCGTCCGACAGCAGGCCAGGATCCTTGACAACGGCAAATGCCATCGCCACTTGGCCCTTGAGTTGGTCCGCCACTCCAACAACGGCCACTTCGGCCACATTGGGGTGTGCTGCGATGCTTTCTTCAATTTCACGTGTGCCGAGTCGATGGCCGGCAACATTGATTACGTCATCGGTACGCCCGAGGATAAAGAAGTAGCCATCCCCGTCGCGAATGCCCCAATCAAACGTGTTGTAAACCATCCTGTCGGGCACGGTCTTCCAATAAGTGCTGACAAATCGCGCGTCATCACGCCAAACCGTTTGCATACAGCCAGGTGGAAGGGGCCCTTCAATGGCAACGATGCCCTTCTGATTCGCGCGCGTCAGTTCTTCGCCAGTCTGATCGTCCAACAGCTTGACGTTGTATCCATAAACCGCCTTCCCCGGTGATCCAAACTTGCTCGGCGCCTGCTCAACACCGTTGCAAAGTGCGAGGATGGGCCAGCCCGTTTCCGTCTGCCAATAGTTGTCGATGACCGGCTTGCCGAGTCCCTGACTGATCCATTGTGCCGTGGGTTCATCAAGAGGCTCGCCGGCTAGGAACAAGGCTCGCAGACTCGACAGATCGTACTTGGTAAGCAGCGCGGGATCCTGCTTCTTGAGCACCCGAATAGCCGTTGGAGCGCTGAACATCACGGTCACGCGGTATTTTTCGACAAGACTCCACCACACGCCACCATCGGGTCGAATCGGCAAGCCTTCGTACATGATGCTGGCCATTCCTGCGATCAGCGGGCCGTAGATGATATAGCTATGCCCCACGACCCAGCCAATATCACTCGTCGAGAAATAGGTCTCGCCCGCGTTTCCGCCATAGATGTGCCTCATGCTCGCTGCCAATGCCACGGCGTATCCGCCGGTGTCCCTCTGCACACCCTTGGGTTTGCCAGTCGTGCCGCTGGTGTATAGGGTGTAACTCGGGTGGGTAGCCTCCAGCCACTCACATTCAATCAGGGCGGCGAAGTGCCTTTCCCTCAGCGTTGCCCACAAGTGATCGCGACCCACTACCAATTCCATAGGGGCCAAGGCACGATCCACCAACAGCACTGCGTCGGGCTTGTGACTGGATAGGCGAATCGCTTCATCCAGCAACGGCTTGTAGGCGACCGCCTTCCCGCCACGCGAGCCAGCATCAGCGCTCACAACGACGACGGGCTGCGCGTCTTCAATCCGCGAAGCCAGCGACCCCGAAGCAAAGCCACCGAATACGACCGAATGAATGGCACCAATGCGGGCGCACGCAAGCATCGTAAACGCGGCCTCGGCAATCATCGGCATGTAGATCAGCACACGTTCGCCTTTTCGCACACCAAGTTCCTTGAGTGCGGCCGCCATGCGCTGGACCTCGCGCTGCAATTCCCGAAACGTGTAAACCCTTTCCTGGTTGGTTTCACTCGAGACCACGATCAACGCCGCCTGATCAGGTCGATCCCTGAGGTGCCGATCGACGGCGTTGTAACACAGGTTCGTCGTTCCGCCCACGAACCATTTCGCAAATGGCGGGTTGCTGTAGTCGCAAATCTGTTTCGGTGCTGATTCCCAATCGATCAGTTGGGCTTGCTCCGCCCAGAACTTATCCCTTTCGGCAAGCGAGCGGCGGTAGAAATCGGCATAGTTTTGCATGAATTCTCTCCAGTGATTCATTAAATTGAATTTATAATTATGGCAGACTAGCTTGCGACAGCCTGACGACCTACAACATCGCTCAGGCTCTCCGCTGTGCTGTGCCCGTCACTTGAACCTACTACTTGATTAGCGCTTGAACAGCCCTGAACGCTGGATGCTGCGCCGATTGCAACCATTCGAATGCCACCATTTCGGTGGTCACCAGTTCAGCGCCGGCACCGACCAGACGATCAAAAGCCGCATCCCGATTTCGTTCGGCGCGCGAGCCACAGGCATCCGTAACGACCCATACGTCAAAATCGCTTTCAATTAGCTCCAGGGCCGTTTGTAACAAGCAAACATGAGCCTCGCAGCCCGCCACAACAATGCTGTTCCGCAGTGGAGAAGGTGTACCGCCCCCCCGAACTCGTTCCGGGATGCTCCGAGCATTGCCGACAGCCGAACTTCGGGGCGGTCTTAAACATGGCATCAAGCCCTCTTGTACGGCACTAAATCTCATCTTGCCAATGGTTCTCCCGCAGAGTTCCTTCAACTCAGCCACATTGTTACCCAGCTTGGCCGGATTCTGCTCCGTACCCCAAGTCGGCACACCCATCAACCGAGCCAATTTTCCGAGCCGAACGGCGTTGGCCAGTACCATAGACCCATCGAAAATAGCGGGCATCAACCGAACCTGGTAATCGACGAGTACCAGTTGGGCTTGGCTAGCATCTAACAACATCGTGAGCCGGTTCTCTGGATGAACGCTTCCATGTCAAGGGCCTATTAGACCTCAACTTCTCTTCCGCTGGATTGCCGGGCCGAGTTTGCATCCGACGTCAATTGCGACTATGCTGCAGGGTCATGCGAAGTCCTGCCATCCTCGGCGCCTTGATCTGGGCGGCTGGCGCCTGTGCGAGCCAGGCGTTAGCCGATGATCTGGACCAATTTTTCGCGAATGCCGGAGAGTTACCGAGCGCCAGCCATGCAAGCGCGCCGATTAGTGCGAAAGCGGCCGAACTGGTCTTGAACGCCATAGGTTTTCTGGGCGTACCTTACCGACGCGGCGGGAGTACAGGATCGACCGGCTTTGATTGCAGTGGTTTTGTCAAGGCCATCGTCGAACAGACCTCTGGGCAGGATCTGCCGAGACGCGCGGAACAGCAGGCTGCTGTGACGCAAAAAATCGAGCGCTCTGCCCTGCAACCCGGCGACTTGGTGTTCTTCAACACCCTGCGACGCGCATTCAGCCACGTTGGCATCTATGTCGGGGACGGACGATTCATCCACTCACCCAAGCCGGGTTCCGAAGTACGCATGGAAGATATGACAGTGAAGTATTGGCAACGCCGTTTTGACGGGGCACGTCGGGTGACCCAGCTGGCGGAAGAAGTGATGGATAGACATCCCTGATCACAAGGTGAACCGGCACTCTTTCCAGAACACGTGTCCACTCTAGGATGGCTTGTGGCGTGCATACAGATTCTGACCTGCGTCCCTTCCTGACCGGACTCGCCTTTCCTGAATCCCCGCGCTGGCACGACGGTGCGCTATGGTTCTCGGACTTCTACACCCACGAAGTGCAGCGGGTGGACATGATGGGACATCGCAGTACTGTGGTGACGGTTCACGGTCAACCTTCCGGTCTGGGATGGTTGCCCGATGGAAGGTTAATGCTGGTTTCCATGACCGATCGCAAGTTGATGCGTCTGGATGGGAGCCAATTGACGCAGGTGGCCGACCTGAGCGAATTGGCACCCTTTCATTGCAATGACATGGTTGTCGATGCCAAGGGGCGCGCCTATGTCGGCAATTTTGGCTTTGACTTTGCGGCCCGGCACGCCCCGCGCGCCACGGGACTGATCTTGGTGCATCCCGACGGGCAGTCCCGGGTGGTAGCCAGTGACCTGCTTTTCCCCAACGGGGCGGTGATCACGCCAGACCAGCGAACATTGATTATTGCGGAGAGCTTCGGCTCGAGACTGACCGCCTTTGACATCGCCAGTGATGGCTCCCTGAGTCAACGCCGCGTGTGGGCTGCGCTGGTCAACGCCGCTCCCGATGGCATCTGTCTCGACGCCGAAGGCGCTATTTGGCTGGCCTCCCCGACAAGTCGCGAAGTATTGCGCGTACTCGAAGGCGGCAAAGTCACCCACCGGGTCGCAACGCAAGGACAAGCTGTCGCCTGTATGCTCGGTGGCCCGCAGCGATGCACTTTGTTCGTATTGACAACCAAGGTCATGGCCACCGCACTGGAATCGCTGCGATTGCTGCCGGGTGCCATCCATACACTGCGGGTCAACGCGCCAGGCACAGGCTGGCCGTGAACTCGAACT
>JAKANU010000216.1 GCA_021812315.1 Pseudomonadota bacterium | reverse complement strand
GTCGGCGTTGTAGGCCTCGTACGCCAGATTCGGGTTACAGGCACCCAGGATCACCGTGGGGACGATGTCCTTGCCGGTCTTCTCCTTGATCTTGCTGTGCATGTCGATGCGTGTCAGGATGCCAAAACCCTCAGCGGCGAGGGCCTTGGTGACGCGCTCGACGGCCTGGTCGACGCTTGCCGATATGTTGCGTTTGAAATTGATACTGTTCATGCTTGCTCCTCGGAGATGGGGTATGACGGTTACAGGTGCTACTTTGCCCAGCTATCCTTAAGACCGACCGACAGGTTAAACACCGGCCTGGCCGCCTTGTGGTCGACGCCGTCGGCAACAAAATATCCGTGTCGTTCGAACTGGAACTTCTGGTCGGCGCGCGCGCTCGCAAGGCTGGGCTCGACGACTGCCTGCACCACTCGCAGACTGTTGGGATTGAGAGCTTCGATGAAATCCTTGCCGCCGGCGTCGGGCTGGGGGTCCAGGAACAGGCGATCGTACAGACGGACTTCGGCGCTCAGGCCGTCGGCCACGCCAACCCAGGTGATCACGCCTTTGACTTTGAGCGAATCACTGCCGGGGGTTCCGCTCTTGGTATTGGGAATCAGCATTGCGTGCACCCGCGTCACCTGACCCTGCGCATCCCTGGTACAGCCCGTGCACTCGATCACATGTCCGTATTTCAGGCGCACCTTGTTGCCCGGATACAAACGGAAAAAACCTTTGCTCGGCGTCTCTTCAAAGTCGGAACGATCGATCCAGACTTCCTTGCCCATGGTGAAGCTACGCCGTCCCAGTTCCGGCTGGTGCGGGTGAAACGGCGCGCTGCAGTCATCGAGTTTGTCTTTGCCGATCAGCTCATCCCAGTTGCTCAGCACCAGTTTGACCGGATCAAGCACCGCCATCGCGCGTCGGGCACTGGTGTCGAGTGTTTCACGCAGGCAGCCTTCGAGCACGCTGTAGTCGATCCAGCTGTCGCTTTTCGAGACGCCGATTCGCTCGACAAAGAGCTGGATGGCCGCAGCCGTGTAGCCGCGCCGGCGCAGACCAACTATGGTTGGCATGCGTGGATCGTCCCAGCCGCTGACCTGGTGGTCGTAAACCAGTTGCGCGAGCTTGCGCTTGCTGGTGACGACGTAGGTCAGGTTGAGCCGCGCAAATTCATATTGTCTGGGCGGTGGCGCGCTGAGCAATCCGCCTTCGCTCAGGCGTTCCAGCAGCCAGTCGTAAAACGGGCGTTGATCCTCGAACTCCAGCGTGCACAGACTGTGCGTGATCTGCTCCAGAGCATCCTCGATCGGATGGGCGTAGGTGTACATCGGGTAGATGCACCACTTGTCGCCGGTCTTGTGGTGCGTGGCACGGCGAATCCGGTAGATGGCCGGGTCGCGCATATTGATGTTCGGGCTGGCCATGTCGATCTTGGCCCGAAGCACCATGGCCCCGTCGGCGTGGCGGTGATCACGCATTTCCCGAAAGCGCTTGAGATTTTCGGCTGGCGTACGCGTCCGATAGACGCTGTCCACCCCGGGTTTGCCGAAATCGCCCCGGTGAATCCGCATCTCGTCGGCGCTTTGCTCATCGACGTAGGCGTGCCCGGCTTCAATCAGATATTCTGCAGCCCGGTACATGAAATCAAAGTAGTCGCTGGCCTGATATGGCTCGGCCGTACTGGATCCATTCCATGTAAAGCCGAGCCAGCGCACCGAGTTCTGGATCGTGTTGACGTATTCGACGTCCTCCTTTTCGGGGTTGGTGTCGTCAAATCGCAGGTGACAGACGCCACCGTAGTCGCGCGCCAGGCCAAAGTTCAGGCAGATGCTTTTCGCATGGCCAATGTGCAGGTAGCCATTGGGCTCAGGCGGAAAGCGCGTACGGATCCTTGCCGGATCGATTGGGCCGCTGGCGTGATGTGCCGCGTCGCCCGGGCTGCCGGCCCAGCGCCGCGCGGCGTACGTGCCCTTGGCCAGATCCTGCTCAATGATCTGGCGTAGGAAGTTGCTGGACTTGGGCGCCGGTTCGCCTGCTGGAGTGGAACTCATGGGCCGATTTTAGACGCCTGTTACCTCTTGCAATGGCTGTCACGCAATCCGCGACAACCTTGCGCCGTGCGGTGGCGTTGTTGGTACCGGAGTGGGTATCATTTTTGTATGCCTTGCGTCTCAGGAGCGTTTCATGAAAATCCATCGTCTTACGGTTTTGCTTGCGGTCGCCGTCGGGGTTGCCTCGACCAGTCTCGTGGCTCAGGCGCAGGAAGTGTACTGGTCGCTGGGTTGGTCAGCACCGGGCGTGCAACTGGGGTTGAGCAACGCGCTGCCGGTATTCGTGCAGCCGCGCTATCAGCCGATCGTGCGTCGGCCCCTGGTGCCCATCGTCGAGTACGAGCAGGCCTACCCCGTTCCTGGCGCGGTGCGGGTCGGCCCGCCGCCTTGGGTCTATGTTCAGCCGGCAGTCGTTTATGGCGCGCCGCTGCAATATACCGAGCCCAACTGGCGTGATGCGCAACGAGCCGGGAACTGGAGGCACCGGCATGAGCGCCACGAGCAATGGCGCCGCCACCACGAGCGCGAAGAACGTCGCGATTAGGCCGGGCCCGGAGCCGGCTGGGTCCCCTGGGACAGACAGTATCATTGGCTCCCGTCGCGCCGGGTCGTTCCGAGTCGGCGCGCTGTTGAGGAAACGGCCCCATGAGCTCTCGTTTGCGTGGCGTGTTCGCCCCTGTACTGACACCGTTCAACGATCGCCTCGACCCCGATCCGAAGCGCTTCATCACTCACTGTCGCTGGCTGCTTGATCAGGGCGTGTCGCTGGCCATATTCGGCACCAACTCCGAGGCAGCGTCACTCACGGTCAATGAGCGTCTGGCCCTGACGGAAGACCTCCTGGAAGCCGGTGTTGCGGCAGCGCGGCTGATGCCCGGCACCGGTGGCTGCTCGGTGATGGACGCCGTCACGCTGACCAGGCATGCCGTGAAGAACGGCGCGGGCGGCGTACTGATGCTGCCCCCGTTCTACTACAAGGGTGTTGCCGACGAGGGCTTGTACGCCTACTATGCCGAGGTGATCGAGCGGGTGGCCAGCGAGAAGCTCAGGATTTACCTCTACCACATACCGCAAATCACGAACGTACCCATCAGTCTGAACCTGATCGGGATGCTGCGCAAGCGCTACCCCGACACCGTGGTCGGAGCCAAGGATTCGTCGGGCAACTGGGACAACACCCGGGCCATGCTCGACAGCTTTGCCAGCGACGGATTTGATGTCTTTCCCGCCAGTGAATCCTTGCTGTCACGGGCCATGCCTCTCGGTGCGGCTGGCTGCATCAGCGCCACGGTCAACATGAATCCGGCGGGCATTCGTGCGGTGTACGAGGGCTGGAACGGCGCCGACGGCGGTGCACTGCAGGCCCGGGCCGACGTGATCCGAAGCATCTTCCAGTCCGGGCCCATGATCCCGGCGATGAAACGGGTGCTCGCCGCCTTTTCCGGGGCCGCGTCCTGGCGCGTCGTGCGCCCGCCGCTGTGCGCATTGAGCGACGCCGCGGCCGCAGAACTCCTCAAAACGCTGGCGCAGGCGGGTTTTGACATGCCAGCCTATCCGCAGACCTGAACTACATTGCCTTGAACAGATGGACGTAGAGGCGGCTCACCGGCAACTTTTCCGGCCTGCCGCGCAGGGACACGCTCAGCCTGCCCGCCTCATCGCGCAGCACCGCGTCGATGCTGGCCGAGTTGACTACGCTTGCGCGGTGTATTTGCCAGAAAACCTCGGTGTCGAGCTGCGGCAGCAAATCCTTGAGCGGTGTTCGGATCAGGTATTCATGGCTTGCCGTCAGTACCCGCACGTATTTGTCAGCCGCCTCAAAGTACACAACATCCTGCACTGGCACCATGCGAATGGAACTGCCGACACTGGCCTGGATCACCTTCAGCGGGCTCGCCGCGCTCGCTGGGCTGCCTGCCAACAGGGCACGCAACTGACCCAGCGTTGCTTCGAAATTAATAGCGGCATGCGCGCTATTGGCAAGGGCTAGCTGCACTCTCGCTACTGTTTTTTGGAGTCTGTCAAGTTGCACCGGCTTGAGCAGGTAGTCGATGGCCTGGGCCTCGAACGCTGCGATGGCGTACTGATCGTAGGCGGTGATGAACACCAGCGCCGGGAACGGTGTGCCCGATTGCGCATCCGTGTTCCAGGCGTCTGCCAGTTCGGCAGCGGCCTCCAGCCCGGTCATGCCCGGCATGCGGATGTCAAAAAACAGCACTTCAGGCTTATGCCGCAGAGCCTGCGTGACGGCGGAGCGGCCATCGCCCACAGTCGCAACAATCTTCAGATCGGGCCAAACTTGCGCCAACGCGCTTTCCAGCGTGGCAGCCAGCAGTGGCTCGTCTTCGGCGATGACGGCGGTTGGCGTGTCTGAAAGATTCATTTCACGATCGCATTTCAAGAGGAAAAGTGACGCTAACCATTGTTCCGCAAGCTTGGTCAGCTACGATTTCAATAGCGCCATGGACGCCGTACGTGGCCGCCAGACGTTCCCGCACCTGCCTCAATCCAAAGCCCTGCGCTGATGCAGGAGCGCGCGACAGACCCACCCCGGTGTCGCGCACCTGGATGACGATCCGCTCGCCTGCGCGGATCGCAAGTACCGAGATGCCTCCGCCCTCGACCTTCGGTTCAAGGCCATGCTTGATGGCGTTTTCCACCAGAGGTTGCAACAGCAGCGTCGGGATGGGCGCTTGGGCCAATGTCTGCGGCAGCTCGAGCGTGTATTGCAGGCGCGGACCCATACGCACTGCCATAAGTTCGAGGTAGTCGTGCAAGCGTTCGAACTCCTGAGCCAGGGTGTGGGAACTTGCGCGCGAGGCGCCGAGCGTCGCACGCAGGTAGGCGATGAGCCGGTCCAACATCTGCGTGGCCGCTTGCGGGTTGGTGCCAACGAGTGCGCGCAAATTGGCCAGGGTGTTGAACAGCATGTGCGGCTCGAGTTGGGTTTGTAGCAGCCGCAGTGTGGACTCCGCAGCGTGACGCTGGGCTGATTCGGTCTGCGCTGCGGCGTGAGCCATCTCTTCGCGGGCT
>JAKANU010000215.1 GCA_021812315.1 Pseudomonadota bacterium | reverse complement strand
TCGTTGTTGGCCGCGACCGTGGCCACCTGCAGCGCGCCTGCAATCGGGCGCAAGTCGCCGCGGCGCGGGTCTTGGTTCACGCTGTTGGCGCCCACACCGGGCGGCAGCATGCGCGGGTTCAGGGCGATGTTCGCGCCCCCGAAACCCGAGACGGACAGCATGGTCATGGCTGTTCCCCATTGCGCCGGCGCGCATTTTGGACGCGCTGCCAGTCATCGCGGCAAAACGAATCGCAGAACTGCAAGCCTTGGGCAACAGGCGCGGTGCAGTTGTGGCAATGGCCGCAAGCGATGATGGATGGCGCTTTTTGTGCGGCCAGTTGACGCCGCTCGATGGCATCCTGCAGCAGCATATCGGCGGCATCGTTGGCGCGGTCGATCAAATCCATAGCCAGAGCCCCCATGGCATGAAACAGGCCATCAACCAGAGCATGGGCATGGTGGTCACCTAAATGAAATGTTCCAGGGCTGGCGCAGGCGTTGCTGGCATTTGCAGGGCCGCCATCACGTTGTCGATCATGTGGTAGCTGATGAGGTCCAACGTATCCGTCACGACGCCGATGGGCGACAGCGGCGCCGGAAGTGACATCCACGACGGGACTTCGGTGATCGGGTCCAGACCGTTGCGCGTGGCGAATCGCATCACGCCATAGGCGTTCAGCAGCGCGTTCAACTCCGGCCCGATGCACAGGCGCGGCGGCTCGAAGGCATAGACGGCAGCCGGCGGCCTTCCAGCCGCGCACAACTGACCCGCGTAGATCAGCGCCAGCGCACCGCCGAGACTGTGGCCAGTGATGACTTGCGGGCTGAGTTTCATCAGGTCGGCTGAAATCTCGGCGAACGCATTGAAAAAACCGTCGTGAATCTGACCGAGCTGGGCCACGGGTACCGTGTCGGCATCGATGTCGGCGAGCATCGCCGCCGGATCATCCGTCCCGCGAAACGCCACCACGCCGTCATAGACGCACGCCCGACCCGCGCCGTCGGGTTTCCCGAAGGTCGGCGCGTCGGCGTAGCACCGCGCGGCGAGCTGCGCGTATTGCAGGACAGTCATGTCGCTCACGCAGGGCTCGCGGGTGCGGCTGCCGGTGCGACCCAAGGCGTCGGTCCCGGCAACGGAACGCCGACCGGCACACCAGCCAGGGCAGTGTTAGCGACTGGAACAATAGGCGGGGCCTGCGCTGCAGTTGGCATCGAGGTCGGAACTGGCGCTTGTTGCGCCGCCGCCACAATCGCGCCGGCTGCCGGATGCGCGGCATTGAACGCCGCGGCGCCGGCCGCGACAGCCGCAGCGGCATTGGCCCAGTCCTGCGCCATCTGGTCGGCGCTCACGGCGCCGGCGGCATGCATGGTCATGCTGGCGCTGACGTACTGCGCCGCCGCGTTGGCCACGGCCAGCGCAACGCCGGCATTCGGGTTGGCAATCGCCACGGCGGGCTGCACGGCTTCGGAGACGGCCAGCGCCGCGCCAAGGGCTTGCTGCACTTGAGGATTGAGGTTGCTCATGGTTTCACCTGCGTCTGTGGAGTGGAAGGCGCCGTGTATTTCACGGCCTGCGTCACGGCCTCGATTGCTGCGAGTTTGATCAGGGCCGCGTTGATCTCGGTCTGCACCTGCGTGCCCGTTGGCGGAGTCGAGCCGGAGCACATCGGGTTGATCTGCGATTCCAGAATCCCGACCTGCTGCACCTGGACCGTGTTCAAGGGCATCGACGCGCCCACGTTCAGCGCCGTCGCCCAGAGGTTGCAGGCCTGAGCCGGCGTCAGGGTGAAGATCGTCGCCATGCCCGGTGCTGCGGCTTGCGCCACCGGGCTCGGGCCGGCCGAAATCGGCGCCGGGGTCTGGATCGCGCACGCGCCCAGCAGCAGCGCCATGCACAGGCTGAGGAACATCAAGATCGATTTCATGGTGCTTGCTCCGGTAAGGGTTGGGACTGAGGGGCGGCTGGTGCCGCAAGAGGTGGAACAGGATCGTTCGCGGCCGGTGGATGAAACAGCGCCGGGAGATCGGCCGCTTTGACGATCAAAATGGCCAGCGCGACCAGGTAGCCCAGGCCACTCTGGATGTCGTCGACCAGCAACTTCGCATCGGCTTTGCCGGCCAGCACCAGCGCCAGCAACGCAAGCATCAGCGCGGCTGCGCAAAAGATGAGCCATTTCACAAGCTGGGTTGGTTTCATGGTTGGCCTTTCAGGGGGATAGAATGAATTTGGGAGAGGCGTAACCTTTTCTAAATTCGCTCCGTAGGGGCGTGGATTGAAACGTTGAACTCGGCTTCTTCAGCCTGGCGCCGGCGCAGCAGGCCGGCGACGACTTGGCCATTGCATAAATCCCAGCGCTCGAACTCATTCGCGGCAGCGGCGTAGTCGCCAGAATTCAGCAGGCGCAGCAGCGTCGAGCGTGCAAAAGCCGTGGTGCCAAGGTTGAACACGAAATCGGTCAAAGCATCGAACTCGGGCTGCGTGAGCGCGACATTGACGAGTTGGTTCACTGCGCTCTGCGCGGCCAGCGTGTCGCTTTGCAGCCAGGCAAAGGCCTGTTGCGGCAGGCAAGTCATGCCCGGATAGACGCCTTGGGTATGGCCGTAGCCAATCGTCCAGACGCCGCCCGAGTCCTGATAGGCAACCAGGCGCACGCCCTCGAAAGCCTCGGTCAAACTGAGGCCCATCTTGCTGTACTGCATGGGTGGGTTCAGCATGTCGGCTCCAGTTCAGTCGTCGTGTTCTTCTATCGGCACGGTGTAGGAAGCCCAGCCGACACCCAGCACAAAGCCGACGAACGCGCCGAACAGCGCGGTGAGCACCGCCAGCCAGTCAATGGTCATGATGTTTTTTCAAGATGTCTTCCAGCCGGTCCAGCAATCGGCTGTCGTTCTCGCGCAAGTCGCGCAGCATGCCGATGTGATCGGTCAGGATGTCGCGCTGGCCCTCGGCAATGGCCAAGGTGGCGCGTCCCAGGCGCTGCACATCCTCGACCATCTGCTTTTGGTATTCGGCTTGCTGGCGCTGGTAGGACGCTTGCGCATCACCCAGCATCGTGAAAAAGGCCAGAGACACCGACGCCTCGATGGACAGCATCATGTTGAGTTCGCCAAAGTCCTTGTCGAAGCCGTAGCGGAAATGGAACATCAGCCAGAAACCGACGAAGGCGATCAGGGCCACGAAGAACATCTTCGAGCCGCGGAACTTCGAGTAAGCGGTGGCGAAGTTAGGCATGATGGAAATACAGCAGCACTTCAAACACGGCTTCGAGCGCGACCAGCAGGATGACGATGATCTCCAGCGTGTGGCCGCGACGGTTGTAGGCATCCACGGCGCGCTGGTCTTTTGCATCCTCGAGCATTTCGATGCGCTCGCGGTAGTGGTCAAGCCGCTCGCTCAGCAGCTCGTACTGCTCGTTTGTTGGTTCGGCGTCCATGGCGCATCGGATCAGTGGGAATGAACGAACACGAGCACCAGGGTGGCGAACGCAATGAGGAACATCCCGGCGGCAAAGATGTTGGCGGTGCGCAGCGGCACGCTGGCATGGGCTTCGGCTGTGCGCCGGTCGAACCGTTCGGAAATGTCTTCGCGCAAAGCGGAGATGTCATCCTTGGTGGACATCAGCCCCAGCGTGATCCGCATCTCATTCACCACGGAATCCAACCTGTCGATGTGCGTCTCATGGCGGTCAATGTCTTCATCGAGTTCTGAAAGCCGGTTCCGCAAGTTGGCGATGTCGAGTTCGTGTTTGCGGTCGGCCGCGTGCAGGCCTTTCACGACTTCTTGAATTGCTGAGCTTGTGGACTGTTCGGTCTGGCCGTGCATGGGAAAACTCCGTGTGTTGGCAGGTTCTGGAAATGATGGCAGCACTGGTACGGGCTCATGGCGCGACAACCTTGGCAGCTTGAATGACAACCTCGTCGACCAGCACGCGCCCGGTCGATGTCGTGATGGTGAGTTCAGCCGAATAAGGCACCTGGTCGGTGCCACCCGCGGCAAAGAACTTCACGGCGGTTGCGGTGAAACTGATGGCGGGCACCGTCAGCAGCGCATCGGCGCCATAGACGGCTGCCGTCGCATTGGTGACGGTTTCGCCAACGTCCAGGTCTTGCGACAGATCGTCGGTGTAGCTTTCGACCTCAGCCGGTTGTTTGGTCACACGTCCGATAATCATGTCGCGCTCCGTTGAAAGGTTCGTGCGTTGGGAATGCGCGGGAAAACGCGCGGCGTCGCGGTGCGGTAGAAACTGCGGTCGCCGCCTGGATGGATGAAGTCACGCAGGGACTGGCTGCGCTGGAAAGTGTTTTGCAAGCGGCTCGGCTTGGACAGATCGAACACCTGCAGCGTGCCCAGCGACTGCATGGACTGCAGGCTGACTCCGGTGAGGTTGATTCGCACCACGGCCTGATTGGTCAGCGATGCCGATGCCATCGCCTGTTGCAGCGCCTGGGCGGACAACTGCACGGCGATGGACAAACTGCCCGAGCCCTGCGCTGACTGCGCGCTGACACCCGACAGCGGAACCTGCACGGCAAGCGCACCGGATGCGCCGACAAGCTGCAGGCTGGCGCCGGCCAGTGGAGCGCCGATGGACAACTGCGCGGCAGCCGATGCATCTGCTCCAGAGGCGCCAGACAACGCAACCTGACCGGAAGCCGTATTGGTCAGGAGGCCGGATGCGGTTTGCTGCTGGATGCCAACACCGGCAAGCGCCACCGACAACGTGAGGTTGCCGCTTCCAGCCTGGACCTGCCCAGCCGCACCAGCAAGTGGCGCCGTGACACCGAGACTCGCCGCGGCTGCCGCCTGTTGCACTGCCTGGGCCGAGAGCGGCACCGACACGGTGATTGAGCCATCAGCGTTCTGGGTGGCCGATGCCGTGCCTGACAGTGGCACGGCGACATTGAGCAAACCCGTGGCGCTCTGCGCCTGCATCGCGGCTGCGGCCAGAGGAACAGCAACCGTGAGCGCGCCCGAACCTGCTGCCGATTGCGCCGATGCGGCGCCCAGCGGGATGGCGACCGTGAGGCCACCCGATGCTGCGGCGAGTTCTTGCGAGGTTCCGGAAAGCGCGTTGGTGCCGGCGCCGCC
>JAKANU010000214.1 GCA_021812315.1 Pseudomonadota bacterium | reverse complement strand
GTGCCTTTGCCACCGCGATGAATGGGCGCCCCGGGCCGGTGGTGTTGGTGCTGCCAGAGGACATGTTGACGCGGCGGCTTGGCCTCGACCCCGACGCTGGGCGCTTGCCACAACCGTTGCCTCGGACCACGGCAGTTGAAGGGTGGTGTGACCCGCAAGCCTTGCACCAACTGCGTGACATGCTATCAAAGGCAGAGCGTCCGCTGGTCATCGCGGGGGGCAGTGGCTGGACCGTGGCGTCAACACGCGCGCTGCAGGTGTTTGCCGAGAAATGGAAACTGCCGGTGGGCAATGCGTTTCGCCGTCAGGACACGTTCGACAATCATCACCCGCTGTACGCAGGCGACGTAGGCATTGGTATCAACCCGAAACTGGCCGCGCGCATCCGCAACAGCGATTTGATTCTGGCCATCGGGACGCGCCTGGGTGAAATGACCACCTCCGCCTACACCCTGATCGAAGCCCCGCGGCCGAAGCAAAAACTGGTACACATTCACGCCAGCGCCGAAGAGCTCAACCGCGTCTATCAGGCAGACCTGGCCATCAACGCCGGCATGGGTACTGCGGCACTTTCGCTGCAGCAACTGGTCGCGCCGCCGAGTGTTGCCTGGAACGACTGGGCGCAGGGCTGCCACGCGGACTATCTGGCGAACCTGGAACCACAGCATTTGCCGGGCGATATCGACATGCCCGCCGTGGTGGCGACGCTGCAAAAACTTCTGCCCGACGATGCGGTGCTGACCAACGGCGCGGGCAATTTCGCCAGTTGGGTGCATCGGTTTTACCGGCATCACGGTCTGGCCAAGGGCTTCAAGACGCAACTTGCCCCGACCAACGGTGCCATGGGCTACGGCGTGCCAGCGGGCATTGCAGCGGCCATCGCCACGGGACGCGTGGTGTTCACGATTGCCGGTGATGGCGATTTTCTGATGAACGGGCAGGAACTGGCGACTGCTGTGCAATATGGGGCCAAGACCATCATCGTGCTGCTCAACAACGGCATGTTCGGCACGATTCGCATGCATCAGGAGCGAGAGTACCCGCTGCGTGTCAGTGGTTCGCAACTAAGCAACCCGGACTTTGCGGCGCTGGCGCGCGCCTATGGCTATGCCGGTGTGCGCATCAACCGCACCGACGAGTTTGAGCCGGAGTTGCTGGCGGCCCTGGCGCGACCCGAGGGTACGCTGATCGAGGTGATGCTGGAGCCCGAGGTCATCACCACGCGTGGCACGCTGTCAGCAATCACGCAGGCGGCGCTGGCGAGGCCATAGGGGGTGCCGGCGAGCCGGAATCAGCCGATACACCTCTTACTCGTCATCGCGGGCGCAGCGTGGCGATCCATGGTGGCGAACTAGGGGATGGCATGCGAAATGCGCGGGGTGAGGGTGTGGCAGGCGGACCGGGTATCCGTTCTCTGGCCCGCGCTCGCGGGCCGGCCGGTCTGGTCTGCCAACCGCCTAGCCTTAGCACTGTGGCGGTCTTTCCCCGCTTGCCGCAACCGCGAATGGGGCCGACGCCCGGACACCCGATCCGCCTGCCCTGCGAAGTGACGGGTGCGCAGCCTGCAGCGGTTGTAGGCAGATCAAGTAGTGCAAGCAACCCCGCGGGTTCCAACCCGCTGCAGAAAAAAAGAAGGCCGGTCTGCGCCGGCCTTCCCAAGCGCTCTGCGAGCACTTATTCCTTGATATCCACACCGTAGAAGCTGTGACGACCAAACGGGCTGAGTTTGAAATCGATCACTTCCTTGCGCACCGGTTTGAGCTGCACCGCGTGCGCGATCGTGAACCAGGGAGCCTGCTCCTTGAAGACGACCTGGGCTTGCATGTAGAGCTTGGTCCGTTCTGCCGTATCGCTGACGACCTTGGCCTTCTCGATCAGATCCTCGAAGGGCTTGTAGCACCACTTCGATACGTTGCTTCCGCCCTGCTTGGCGCCGTCGCAACCCAACAGATTGTTCAGGAAATTGTCTGGGTCGCCATTGTCACCGGTCCAGCCCAGCATCCCCATCTGATGTTCGCCGTTTTGCATGCGTTTGCGGTATTCGCCCCACTCGAAGCTCTTGATCTCTGCCTTGATGCCGACCTTGGCCAGATCCGCCTGCATCAATTCGGCGATGCGTTTGGCGTTCGGGTTATAGGGCCGCTGCACCGGCATTGCCCACAGGTCGGTACTGAAGCCGTTGGGTAGACCGGCAGCAGCCAACAGCTTCTTGGCTGCTGCAGGGTCAAACGGATCGTCCTTGATGGCGTTGTTGTACGACCATTGGGTCGGCGGTATCGGATTCTTGGCGGCCACGCCGGTACTCAGGTACACGGCATCGATGATGGCCTGCTTGTTGATGGCCATGTTGACAGCCTTGCGCACCCGTACATCATCGAAGGGCTTCTTGGTGACGTTGTAGGCCAGATAGCCGACATTCAAGCCAGCTTGCTCAAGCACTTGAACCTTGGGATCCTTGCGCATCGCATCAAGATCGGCCGGGTTCGGGTAGGGCATCACATGACACTCGCCTTTTTGTAGCTTGGCCCAGCGCACCGACGCGTCGGGTGTGATCGAAAACACCAGGTCATCGATCTTGGCCTTGCCTGCATAGTATTCGGGGAAGGCCTTGTAGCGGATGATGGCGTCTTTCTGGTACTGGACCAGATAGTAAGGCCCGGTGCCGATCGGTTCCTGGTCGATTTTCTCGGGCGTACCGGCCTTGAGCATGGCGTCAGCGTACTCCTTGGACTGGATGCCCGCGTATTCCATGGCCCAGCCGGAGAGGAACGGCGCCTCGGGCTTGTTCAGGGTGATCTTGACGGTCATATCATTGACCTTCTCGACCGACTTGAGCAATTTGTCCATGCCCATATCGCTGAAGTACGAGTGGTTGGAGCTTGTGACCTTGAAGTAGGGGTTGCTTTCCTTCCACTGGCGTTCGATGGCAAAAATGATGTCGTCGGCGTTCATGTCGCGCGTGGGCTTGAAATTCTTGTTGCTGTGCCATTTCACGCCCTTGCGCAGGAAGAATGTGTACTCCTTGCCATCAGGCGATACCGACCAGCGCTCCGCCAGGCCGGGTACCACTGCCGTGCCGCCGCGCTCAAAGTCCACCAGGCGGCTGTAGATCTGGCTGTTGGCGTCAAATGAGGTGCCTGTTGTGTTGATGCCCGGATAGAAGTTCTCCGGGCTACCTTCGGAGCAAAAGACGAGGGTCTTGGCCGAGACCGGTGTCAGGGCGAGGATGGCGGGAAACGCCAGCACGCACAGTAGGGTTCGTTTGACGGACGGCTTGCGAGCACCGCCTGATAGGGATTGAATCATCTTTTGGACTCCTCTTCGGTTAATGCTGCAAGGCAGCGGGTTGGATAAACTGTTCGGCCTCGTGGCAGGCGACTTTGCGTCCGGCGAGTTCGCGCAACGCCGGGCGCTCGACGTGACAACGCTCGGTGACGCTGGCGCAGCGCGTCGAGAACACGCAGCCGCCCGGAGGATTCAGGGGCGATGGCAATTCGCCCCTGAGCACGATACGCCTTCTTGTCGAACCAGCGCCCATGATACCCGGGGTCGATGCCAGAAGTGCTTGTGTGTAGGGGTGCAGGGGTTGGGCAAACAGTGTCTTCTTGTCGCCTTGTTCTACGGCGTGACCAAGGTACATCACCAAGACCTCGTGCGCGATATGGCGTACCACCCCAAGGTCGTGCGAAATGAACAAGTACGCCAATCCAAGCTCCTGCTGCAGGTCGGCGAGCAAGTTCAGAACCTGAGCCTGGATCGAGACATCGAGCGCCGAGACCGGCTCATCGGCCACGATCAGGGACGGCTTGAGCATGAGGGCGCGCGCAATGGCGATGCGCTGGCGCTCGCCGCCCGAGAGCATGTGCGGGTAGCGGTCGTAGTGTTCCGCTCGCAGACCCACCAGAGCGAGCATGGCGCGCGCCTGCTGCGCCCGTTCGGCGCGCGAGGACTCGGTGTTGATCTCCAGCGGCGCCTCCAGAATGGCCCCGATTCGTTTGCGCGGATTGAGCGAACCGTACGGGTTTTGAAAGACGAGTTGCACGGCGCGGCGCAGGGCCTGGCGTTCGGTCCGCGAGGCAGTGATGACGTCGGTGCCGTTGAGTTGCAATGCCCCGGCGGTGGGCGTTTCGATCAGGGAGACCATGCGCGCCAGTGTCGATTTGCCACACCCGGACTCGCCGACCACGGCCAGCGTTTTCCCCGCGTTCAGGGAAAACGACAGGCCGCTGACGGCGCGCAGCCACTCGGGCTTGCGCAGGATGCCGCGCCGGATTTTGTAGACCTGCTGCAGGTCCTGTGCCACAACGACGGGCGTGTCTGTGACCTTCATGCGTCTGCTCCCAGGGGGTGCTGGCAGCAAACCTGGCCCGCCTGCCAGGCCCGCAATACAGGACGCTGTGCACGGCAGATCTCGGAGGCACGGTTGCAGCGCGGTGCAAACAGGCAGCCCGATGGGCGGTCATAAAGGCCAGGAACCATACCGGGTATGGTTGTTAGGCGCCGCTGGCCGTCGCTGCGCTCGGGCAGGGCGCTCATTAGCGCTTGCGTGTAAGGGTGCTGGGGATTCTCGAACAGGTCCTGCGCGCTGCGCTCTTCCATGATTTGCCCGGCGTACATCACGGCGACGCGTTGGGCCATCTCCGAGACCACGCCCATGTTGTGCGTGATCAGTACCAGCGCCATGCCGCGCTCCCGCTGCAGGCTTTGCAGCAAGTCGAGAATCTGCGCCTGAATCGTGACATCAAGCGCGGTTGTCGGCTCGTCGGCGATCAGCAGCTTGGGGTTGCAGGCGATAGCCATGGCGATCATCACGCGCTGGTTCATGCCGCCCGACATCTGATGCGGGTAGTCCTTGAGGCGACTCTCGGGTGCCGGAATGCCCACTTGTTCGAGCAGCTCAATGCAACGCCGCTGCGCTGCGCGCTTGTCCAGCCCCAGATGCAGTTTGAGGGTTTCCGCAAGCTGAAAACCGATCGTGAAGCACGGGTTCAGGCTGGTCGTTGGATCCTGAAAGATCATGGCGACATCTTTGCCCGTCAGCCGACTGCGTTCGCTGGTCGAGAGATTCATCAGGTCGCGAGA